>JAKAUH010000485.1:0-4008 GCA_021818605.1 Planctomycetota bacterium | reverse complement strand
CCGGTGCGAGTGGGGCCAGATCCGCCGGGTGTACTCGAAGGCGCAGGCGCTGTCGCAATGCCGCAACTGGCTGGGCAAGAACGTGCCCCAGGCCGCCAAGGTCGAGGTCGTCTCGACGGCCGCCGCCGCCGAGCTCGCCGCGCGTGAGGAATTCGCCGCCGCCGTCGCCAGCCGCGCCGCGGCCGCCGCCCACCGGCTGAACATCCTGGCCGAGAACATCGAGGATCAGCCGCACAACGTCACCCGCTTCGCCGTCATCGCCGAGCGCCCGGGCGAGCGCACCGGCCGCGACAAGACCACGCTGATGATCCGCCTGGCCAACCAGGCCGGCTCGCTGGCCCGCACGATTGCCCCTTTCGAAAAGTTCAGCGTCAACATGACCTGGATCGAGTCCTTCCCGATCCCCGGCCCCAGCGCCCACGACCGCGACCCGTCCTACCTCTTTTTCCTCGACATCGAGGGCCACGCCGACGATGCCCCCGTCCAGAAGGCCATCGAGCTCGTCCGCAAGCGCTGCGAACGCCTCGATATCCTCGGGTCTTATCCGCGGAGTGACTGCATCGAGAGCTGACGATCCAGCCGTGTGAATTGCCGGTCGGATATGACCGAAAGGTCGGAGATGTCCTGCCATGATCGACCCCACTCGCCGGGAATTGCTCAAGCTTATCGAGGAACTGAGCCAGGCTTGCCCCGAATACCGGCTCGGGCAGATGATCCTGAACCTGGCGTTCCTGGCACGCGAGGACGGAGACCGGTCCGTCTGGGACGTGGAGGACTTTGAGCTGGTGGACGCGGCGAGGAAGCACATGGCGGACTGGTACGAACGGCATCCGGCGCCGGTGTGAAACGCCGCGTCGTCCATGGCTACAGGAGCTCGGCCAACATCTCGAGTTCATCGCAGTCCATGCGCATCACGACCCCCGCCATCAAGGAATTCGACCATCGGCCCCATCCCGCTGTGGCCGTCGCCATGCGATCACGGGGGGTCCCGCTCGTCGAACACTCGACCGGCGGCCGCGGCCTCTGGATCATCCATACCGGCGGCAGAACCTTCCTGGCGGCCAACATGTTCCGCTCGCGCCGCGAGTTTGACGCGATGGCGCGGGCCGTCATGAAGGCCGCCGGCCACGGTGACGATGCGCCGGACGAGGTCGAGTAACACAGTCGACAGGTTGCCCGGCTCCTGCCCCATCGAGACGCGCTGGATCACCCGGCGGAGGATCTTGGCGCGGGCGATCGGCCTGTTATAGTGCATCAGAGTGATGCCCATCTCCTGGAGGACTAAGTGATGTCTTCTCTCATGAACGCCCTGGGGATCGATCGCATGAGCCCCGACGAGCGCCTGCAACTCGTCCAGGAAATCTGGGACAGCCTTACCGACGAGGCCGAGGCCTGGACACTTACGGATGCTCAGCGCGAGGAGGTAGACCGCCGCTGGGCCGCGCATCTGGCCAACCCGCAAGCGGCAATCCCCTGGGAGCAGGTGGAGGCCGAAATCCTGGCCAGGCTCGATCAATGATCCTGCCGATCCGGCTCTTGCCGGAAGCCAGGGCCGAACTCGCCGACGCTGTCGACTGGTATGAAGACCGCCAGCGTGGGGTGGGGACCCGGTTCTTCACCGAGATTCAGGCGGTATTCCATCGCATTGCAGCGAACCCCCCAGCTCCATGCAACGGTCCATGGGCCGAGCCGAAAGGCGGTCGTCCGCCGATTCCCTTACGTGGTCCTGTACCGCGCGGAGGTGGAAGAAGTGATCATCATCTCCGTGTTTCACACCTCGCGCAATCCGTCGATCTGGCAGGAGAGGATCTGACGCTCGACCACGCCGCGCGTCGCTCCTTCCTCGAGACCACCGGCCATGCGCATCACGACCCCCGCCATCCGGGAATTCGACCATCGGCCCCATCCGGCTCTGGCCGTCGCCATGGTCTTCTGCTGCGCTGGCGGGATCGCGTTCGGCGCGTTCCTCGCGGCCTATCCGCCCGCAAACGGCGTCCGCAGCGAGCTCCGCGGCATCGCGCTGTCGCAGGAGCAGGTCCGGTGGTTCGGCATCTTCCTGCTCGTCATCTCGCCGGCCTCCGTGCTCGGGACCATCGGGCTGATCCGCATGGCGTTCCTGAGCGAGCGCCGCGTCGCGATCACCGAGGGGTCGCTCATCGTCCCGAAGCCCACGCGGCTCGGCGTCTCGCTCGACGAGATCGAGATCCCGCTCGACGCGATCACGGGGGTCTCGCTCGTCGATCAATCGACCGGCGGCCGCGGCCTCTGGATCATCCATACCGGCGGCAAGGTCTTCCTCGCGGCCAACATGTTCCGCTCGCGCCGCGAGTTCGACGCGATGGCCCGGGCCGTCATGAAGGCCGCCGGCCACGGTGATGACGCGCCGGACGAGGTCGAATAGTTCAACGGGCGTGGCGGATCGCCTCGACGGCCGCGGGGTTCTCGAGGGTTGATAGATCCCCGGGCTCCTGGCCGATCGAGACGCGCTGGATCACCCGGCGGAGGATCTTGCCGCTGCGCGTTTTGGGCAGCTCGGCGACGAACCGGATCGCCTCGGGCCGGAACGAATGCCCCAGCCCCTCGGCGACCTGGGCGCACAGCTCGCTCGCCAGCGCGGCATCGCCCTGGCATCCGGGTCGGGTCACGACGAAGCCCAGGATGACCTCGCCCTTGACGGCGTGCGGCACGCCCACCGCGGCCGATTCCGAGACGGCCTCATGCGCATTCAGCACCGACTCGACCTCGGCCGGGCCGAGCCGCTTGCCGGCGACCTTGATCGTGTCGTCGCTCCGGCCGTGGAGGAACCAGTCGCCATCGGCGTCGATCGACGCCCAGTCGCCGTGAACCCAGACGTCCGGCCAGCGCGACCAGTACGTGGCAACATAGCGCTCGGGATCACCCCAGATGCCGCGGGTCATCGCCGGCCACGGTTTGGTGCAGACCAACTCGCCCACGCCCTGGCCCGGTCCCAGCGGGCGGCCGTCGGCGGCATACACATCGACCGCCATCCCCAGCGACGGGCCGACCAGCGAGCAGGGCTTCAGCGGCGTGGTCGGGAACGCCGAGAGCAAACACGCGCCGACCTCGGTGCCACCCGTGATGTTGATGATCGGCAGCCGTCCCCCGCCAACGGTCTGGAACAGCCAGCGCCACGATTCGGGGTCCCAGGGCTCGCCGGTGGACGCGAGGATCCGCAGGTTTGACAGGTCGTGCGACCGCACCGGCTCATCGCCGTACTTGATCAGGGCACGGGTCAAGGTCGGTGAGACGCCGAGGATCGTCACCCCGTGCCGCTCGATGATCGACCAGAGCCGGTCGGGCGCGGGATGATCCGGCACGCCCTCGACCAGCACCACGGTCCCGCCCGCCGCGAGCCCGCCGACCAGCTCCCACGGCCCCATGATCCAGCCGAGATCGGTGACCCAGAGCAGCACGTCGCCGGCGTGCATGTCGGCCTGGTGCGCGGCCTCCTGCGCGATCTTCACCAGGAACCCGCCGTGCACGTGCACCGCGCCCTTGGGCCGTCCGGTGGTGCCCTAGGTGTACATCACCATCACCGGCGCCTCGGGGTCGAGCGCTTCGCACGGGCAATCGACCGAGGCCCCGGCGACCAGCTCGGCCCAGTCGAGGTGCCGGGGATCGGGCGAAGCGACCGCACCGCCGAGCCCCCGACCGGCCGGCAACCGCGCGACGATCACGTACCGGACGCTCGGGCAGGCGTCGGCGGCCTCGCGCGCGACCGGCTCGAGCAAAAGCGGCTTGCCGCGGCGGGACGTGACGTCGGCCGTGATGAGCGCCACGGCCTGGCCGTCATCCAACCGCGCCGCCACGGCACTGGCGCCGAAGCCCGAGAAGATCGGCATCGCCACAGCGCCGATCCGCGCGCATGCCAAAAACGCCACGACCGCCTCGGGGATCATCGGCAGGAACAGTCCCACGCGGTCGCCCTGCTTGACGCCGAGGTTCCGCAGCGCATTGGCCAGCCGGCAGGTCTCGGCGTACAACTCG
>JAKAUH010001157.1 GCA_021818605.1 Planctomycetota bacterium | reverse complement strand
TCAATAATTCCAAATAGCGGACCTGTCCCGCTTTCTGTCCCCGCAAACCCCGTCAATAATTCCAAATAGCGGACCTGTCCCGCTTTCTGTCCCTCCAATAGCGGACCTGTCCCGCTTTCTGTCCCCTGTCCCGCTTTCTGTCCCCAATAGCGGACCTGTCCCGCTTTCTGTCCCCCGACTCAAGAAATACTTCATGCAGGAGATTAAGGCCTGCATCGCTGATGTCTTGCATATACGCAATAATCGCCTCGTCAATGCTAGGTCGCATTAGACTTCCTCCCCGGGGAAACTCTGAATGCACTCCGCCTCTGTCCTGTAAAGAGTCCCGACCCCGATCCGAGAGCACTGCCTTTCATCAACAACACCCCCAGAATATGTTGGGAAAAGCACAATATCAACCACGACATCTTTCGACCCAACATCAGCCGGAGATATGGCGTTTACGGGGGCTAGAATGACTCGATCGAAATCGTCCAGAGGGCCGTCCCAGAATCGGGTCCTGATGGGTGGAGAAACTCGCACGAGCCAATAAACCGACCGTCGGAGCCCTTTGATCTCCTGTAGATCCTCGCATTTCCGTGGTCGGGGATCGGAAGCAAGGTCTTCCGAGGCAAGGTAGAAAGCTCGCAACATGGCATTACCCTCCTCCGAATGGCAGCAGTTTCGGATCGCTTGGCAAGCTCCACGGAAGAGCGCGATCTGGCATCGTGACAGCATCGAGCTGAAGATACTCGTAAACTGGACGCGGGACCACCGTCTCCTGCCCTCCACCTGCAAACCGTCCCCAAGGCCGAGCCTCGATAGTCGAGAATCCAGTATCATCGATCACCGTCGCGTGAGATACAAATTCCCCGGAATTGGTCGTTTCCAAACCCAGGCTGTTACGGCTCTGGACATTCACTGGATCTGTGGTCCAACTCTGGCCGTCGTGGCTAAGCAGGTGGACAAACTATTTTTGACATTCTTCACTAAGCCAAAAATTCTTCGACAGTATACCAGCCTTGCGTCTGGCCTCCTCGGGGGAGAGTCGATGGATATAGCGGATGAAACGATCGACAAGATGCTCGATCGACGGCTCCTGATGGTTGGCACGCACTTCATCCTTGGCGTGGCCCCACACGTGGTCCATCGCGTTCAATTCCGGGCAGCGCTTGGGCAGCCAGAGCAGGCCGATCCCCAATTCCCGCGCCAACCCGACCGAACCGTGTGCTACCGGGTACGGAGCAACGCAACGGCCGCGGCTCAGATGGCAATCACGACCTTGCCGAAATGGGCACCGCTCTCGAGGTACTCGAGGGCCTCGACGGCCTGGTCGAAGGGGAAGACGCGGTCGATCACTGGGCGCATCCGGGCCGTCGCGATCGCGGCGGCCATCGACTCGAAGATCGCGACCGAGCCGACGAAGATCCCCTGGAGCCGGATGTTCCGCATCAAGAGCGGGATCGGGTTGAAATCGCCGGCACCCGCGAGCACGCCGATCAGGGCGATGTAGCCGCCGAGCTTGATGGCGCGGGTTGACCGCGGCAGCGTGCCGGCGCCGCCGACCTCGACGATCATGTCAACTCCGACGCCGCCGGTCAGCTCGCGGACGTGCTTCTCCCAGTCCGGGGTCGTCCGATAGTTGATCCCGTCGGAGGCGCCCAGCTCGAGCGCCCGGGTGAGCTTGTCGTCGCGGCTGGAGGTGGCGATGACGCGAGCGCCGGCCATCCGTGCGAACTGGAGGGCGAACAGCGAGACCCCGCCGGTGCCCTGCACGAGCACGGAGTGGCCCGGTCGGATGCCGCCGGTCTGGACCAGCGCGTTCCACGCGGTGACCGCCGCGCACGGGAGCGTCGCCGCCTCCTCGAAGCTGAGGTGTTCGGGGATCGGCAGCAGGCCCGACTCGGGCAGAACGGTTTCCTCGGCGAGTACGCCGTCGACCTCGCCGCCGAGCGCCGAGCGGACCTTGACCTCGGTCGGCTCGCCCTCACGCCAGCCGGGCATGAAGGCCGACATGACGCGATCGCCGACGCGGAACCGGCCCGCGCCATCCCCCACCGCCACGACCTCGCCGGCCCCGTCCGACAGCGGGATCAGCGGCAGGCGGAGCCTGGGGTTATAGACCCCCTTTGAGATCATCAGGTCGCGGAAGTTCAGCGATGCCGCGCGCAGGCGGACACGGACCTGCCCGGGACCCGGCTCGGGACTGGGCAGGTCCACGCGCTCCAGGGATCGCGGTCCGTTGAACGCGGGCAATCGGTAGGCCTTCATCGACGCGATTCTCCTCCCCGTTCGGGTCACGACGGCACAGATCGACCCGGCGCCCAAACCCAAAGGCGCCCCGATGCGGCTGTCCTCCATCATGACGGATCGCTCGGTCGACGTCCACGAGCCGGCGGCCGGTCGCACGTGGCGCCGACCGCCGGCTCGTTGCGGGTGAAGCGAAGCCAGGCGAGGAGAATCCGGAGCGATCAGACCACCGTCGTGCCGGTCACGGGGTTCGTCAGGCCGACCGTGGTCCCGGTCCCGGGGTTGATGTCCGTCCCGGGATTCCCCTGGGGCACGGTGGTGCCGGTGGTGGTGTTGGTCCCGGTCACCGGGTTGGAGAGGATCGAACCCCCGACGTTCGTGCTGGTCACGGGGTTGAGCTGCTGGACCAGCCCCACGTTCCGGTTGAAGGTCGAGATGTAATTGTCGAACCCCGTCCCGAAGGCCGCGTTGAACGCGGTCGGCGCCATGCCGAAGCCGATGTATCCCGGCGTGGTGCCGGTCGAGAAGCCGTTGTTGAATCCGCCGTAATACGAGCTGTCGATGTAGGGCGAGGCGAACAGGCTGTTGAAACCGCTCGTCGGCAGGGCCTGGGATACCGGAGTGGTCAGGCCGAAATACGTGCGGATCGGCGATGCCAGGCTGCTGTAGACGTTACCGAACGCGCTCGAGATCGCCGTATCCAGCGCGCTTGTTCCGGTCGTGGTTCCGGTGGTGCCCGTGGTTCCGGTGGTGCCCGTGGTCCCGGTCAGAGTTCCGGTCGTTCCGGTCGTTCCGGTCGTCCCGGTGGTGTTGTCGGCCAGCAGGCTTTGCAGGTATCCCGGAATCTCGGCCAGGGCGGTGTAGGCGTTCGTCCCGGTCGTGCCGGTGGTAGTTCCTGTCGTGCCGGTGGTCGTACCGTTGCCGTAGATCAGCGGCGCGAGCTGCGAATCGACGCCCGAGTTGAGCGGAAACATGGAAAGGCCGCTGCCAAGCTGGAACGCGGCGGTGTTGATGGCGTTGTTGTACGCCGTGTTAAAGGCGGCCTGGGCGGCCAGGGTCGGCGTACCCGTGGCGGTACTTCCGCCGTAGAGGATCGCGTTCGCGACGTTCGGGTACGATTGCGACAGGAGGCCGAGGGTGTTGCCGAGCTGGTTGACAAGCTGGCTACCCATGTACTGCTCGAGCGGGATGTGCTGACCGCTGGTGTTGACCGATAGCGCATTGACCGGGTTGTACGCGAAGTAACCATTGACCTGCGCGACGCCGGTGCGAGTCGCGTGGGAGAACAGATTCCCGAGCGCCCTGGTCGAGGCGGCGGTGGTGCCGCTCAGCCGCCCCGACTCCGCCAGGTTCGTCAGCCGGGAGGCGAGGCTCCGCGCGCCCGTGCCGAGGATGGAGTTCTGGATCTTCGTGACGAGGTGGCTCGAGCGCGGCAATAGCGACGCCTGGGTGGAGAGCCGCAGCGCGGTGGCGTTGAGGTCACCCGCGATCCCGGCCCGGAAGTTGGCCAGTTGCTGCGCCGTGGGGGTCGATCCGTTGGC
>JAKAUH010000722.1 GCA_021818605.1 Planctomycetota bacterium | reverse complement strand
CGACCCGGGCGATCTCCTCGCCGTCGGAGAGTCGGAAGAGACCCCAGCCCCAGTAGTCGCTGGCCAGCGGATCGGCGGCGGCCCAGCGGCCGACCGCATGGAGTTCGCCGTCGGGCCCTCGCCAGGGGGAGACCCGCACCAATCCCCAGCGGTCCGAGGCCGGCAGGCGGATCGGCAGCTCGAGCCCGCTGGACCGATCCAGTAGCTCGTAACGATCGGTGCGGGGCCAGTTGGCGGGCCTCGCATCCACCGACGATGGCTCGGCCGACGCCGCCGATTCCCGGGACGGCCCGGGCACCCGGAGCCCAGAGGCCCCGATGCCCAGGGCCGCGAGGGCCCAGAGGATCGCCAGCAAACCGATTGATCTCACCAGTGTCGTCAGACTCATCGCGTCAGAATCCTGTCTCGGTGTTTCACAATCGCGACGCTCGGTCTCGCCGCGATCGCGTGGTCAACGAGCCCCAGGCCGCGCCGGCGGTTTCCGACCGAGCCGGCCACGGACCCGGATCGTCCGTTTCCCGTAATCGCCGGTTCGCGAGCATCAGCCGGCCGCGTATCCGAGCGCAGGGTCGCCCGACTCGCCGGGGCATGCGGCCACGAGTTATTTGCGCCGCCAGGAAAAGGCGGGCGGCTTCGAGACCGACGGCCGCGTCGCGACCGCTCGGCCGGCGTCCCGATCGGGGAGGATGACCGGACGCCTGCATCGGGTAGGAATCGGGCAAACCGACTGATCGGGGGGAGACCCGGTCCCTCGTTCGCCTTCACTCTCGGCAGAGAACTGCAACTCGCGGGCCAACACCCCCTCCCAGCCGCTCGGCCGACGGGTAGCCCGATCCGGCCCGGTCCTCCACTGCCGCCGTAACACCGAGCCAGTCCGTTCCTTAGCCGTCGCGAGCCTGCCCGATTGCCGCCTTCCCGCGACGCAATTGATGGTCTCATCGATTGGTCGAAAACGAGTGGACCACCGTGGGCACGCTGCCGGGAAAACCGGCAGCCGGTGTGATCCTGCCCGCATGGGCGAGATGGATGGCGATCTGGAGCGATCGGGCAGGACAGGCAGTCCAAGAAATGGTGCAGGGAGATGACGAACGCCCGGGTGAGGGTGAGGGGGTGTCAGCCGGTGCGCTTGAATCGCGCGTTCGGGTAGTCATACAATGGAGCGACATGCAGGCGGCTTTGCCGGACCGGCGAGGGTCAGGCCCGGCGTTTTCTTCCGGCCAGCACGCGGGACGTTCTCCGTGCCCTGCACGAAACCTTCCTTGTCCTTCCTCACAGAGAGGTCCAGACCCCGCATGTCCACGGCCGGCGACCGGATCACCCAGCTCCTCGACGAATTCCGGCATTCGCGCGATGTCATGGTGTCCGAACTGAACAAGGTCATCATCGGTCAGCGCGAGGTCATCGAGCTCATCCTGGCGGCGATCGTCAACCTGGGCCACGTTCGTCTGGTCGGCGTGCCGGGACTGGCCAAGACGCTCATGGTCAGCTCGATCGCGCGGATCCTCGACGTGAGCTTCAAGCGAATCCAGTTCACGCCGGACCTGATGCCGTCGGACATCACCGGCACCAACGTGCTGGAGGAGCCCGAGTCGGGCCGAAGGGCCTTCCGCTTCGTGGCGGGTCCGCTGTTCGCCAACATCATCCTGGCGGACGAGATCAACCGGACGCCCCCCAAGACGCAGGCGGCGCTGCTGCAGGCGATGCAGGAGCGTGAGGTCACCGTCGGCCAGGAGACGATGCACCTGCCCGATCCGTTCTTCGTGATCGCCACCCAGAACCCGATCGAGCAGGAAGGAACGTATCCGCTCCCCGAGGCGCAGCTCGACCGGTTCATGTTCGACATCCGCGTGGGGTATCCGACCCTCGAGGAGGAAAAGCGGATCCTGATGGCCACGACCAAGGGGGAGTTCCCCGAGCTGAAGAAGGTGCTCTCGGGCAAGGCGATCGTGAACCTTCAGAAGCTCGTGACCTCGGTGCCGGTGTCGGAATACACGGTCGACTATGTCACGCGGCTGGCGCGCGCGACCCGCCCGGCGGACGCGATGGCGCCGCAGTTCATCAAGGAGTTGGTCGACTACGGCGCCGGGCCGCGGGCCGGCCAGAACCTGATCCTCGCGGGCAAGGCGATGGCCGCGATGGACGGGCGGTTCAGCGTTTCGCTCGACGACATCCGCAAGGTGGCGGTCCCGGTCCTTCGGCACCGGATCAGCACCAACTTCCAGGCGCAGGCCGAGGGCCAGACGACCGACTCGCTCATCCGGCGGCTGGTGAGTGAGGTTCGCGAGCCAGAGCCGCCGAAGTACGAGCGGCCGGCGCGGTAAAGGAGGTTCCCCGATGGCGACCGTTCCGTCCGTGCTGACACTCGGTCCGGAAGACCACGGGCGGCTCCTCACGGCCGAGGAATTCGCCGGGGCGATTTACGCCGAGCCGTGGAAGTACGAGCGGGAGCAGGGGAGCTTGATCGTCATGCCGCCCGATGGCCCGGGGCACGACGATTGTTCCGAACCGGTCCGGGATCTGCTTGGGGCTTACCGATTGGCTCACCCCAACCAGGTGGAGAAGGTTGGCTGCGACGCCTGGGTCCGCGTCGACGAGGGAACAGACTGCATCGGGGACATCGGCGTCTTCCTCGCCGGCCCTCGCTCGTCTGTCGAGCGTCCGGAGCGCATCCCCGAGCCGATGTTCGAGATCGTCAGCCCCGATCGGAAGTCCCGCGATCGCGACGACGTGAAGAAGCGGCACGAGTATCACCGGCTGGGCGTGCTGGAATACGTTGTGATCGATCGGTTCCGGCACCGGGCGACGATCGATTCGGCCGGTCCTCGCGGCTACCGCAAGCGTGTGCTGCGACCGGGCGATGCCTATGCCGGCCCGCTGCTTCCGGGGCTGGCCGTTCCCCTGGCAGGGCTGCTTTGAAGACGGGGGAATTCTTTCAGCGCCGCCTGATTCCAGATGATCGAGAAGAGGAGGGGGTCCGACCTGAATGAGCGAGGTATTCGCCGAGGAGAGCAATCAATCGGGCGGATTGAACCTCGTGATCGAGGAATTTGGTCCATCCCATCCGGGGTTGAATCCCGCTCTCCTGATGGAACCGGCACGAGTCGCCCTGGCTCGTTATCACCGATCTCCAGCGAAGTTCAGAATCATCGGGCCAGCGGGCGAGACAACGGCCCTGGTCCACTTCGGAATGCCCGAACCCACGCTCGGCGAACACCGTTGAAAGAGAAAGATGTGTCGAGGAGGGAGCGATCGTTTTCGGGGCCATGCTCCTGGCGGAACTCAAGGGGGTTCGGATCACCCGGGTTGTCCCCCGTCGTGGGAGGGCGGATGATTTCCTGGAGAGCCCGGTCGAGCCTGGTCTCTGGTTGCTCGAGGGCAGCGGAACGGATGAAGGCGAAATCCAGGGTCGCAAGAGGAGCAAGATGCGACAGTTCCAGGCGACGCCCTATCGAGACACACCCAATTTCCGCGGCGGTTACGTGGCCGTCACGCGATTTGCTCCGGAAGCTTGCAGCCTGCTCGAACAGTGGTCCCTCGATAATGGGGGTTAGGCATGGATCCGCGAATCGATCGAGCCCAGAAGCTCTACTGGGAGATCTACGGGACGGGCACGACTCCCCAGGCCGGGCGCCTGGACGAACTCGTGGAGATGGCCGAACTCCACGCTGGGATCGCCAGAGACCGTCTCGACCAGGGGGACGGCAAGGGATGGATCGACTGGTACGCTGCCCTGACCGCTCTGGGTGATGCCGGCCGGATCAAGGGTGCACGAAGCTTGATC
>JAKAUH010000747.1 GCA_021818605.1 Planctomycetota bacterium | reverse complement strand
AGCCGCATCTCGACGTCGAGGCGGACGCGGCGGTAGTCCTTGCCGGTCTTCGGGTCGGCAACCTTCTCGACGTAAGTATGCATGTGGCCGACCTTGGCGCCGCCGATATACACGGCGTCCCACGATTCCTGGGCGCGGGTGGCGGCGCCGACCAGGAGCAGAGCCATCGCCGCCACCGCAATCGTCGGCAGCGGAGACTTCGGACGGGGTACGGTCGGCATCATGGAGAGCCCTTTCCCGATCGGTCGTATCGTGTCCTGGAGAAATGCCGCCGGCCTCACCCGGCCCGCGCGCGGGATGTCCGCGATCGTAGGGCGGCCATCACCACAATATGGACGAAAAACCGCGGGTCCTCAAGTTCAACCCGCACAGGACGCGAGAGCGAGACGCCGGGGCGCGACACAACGGGCCGCGCAGCCCAGCCGGACAGCGGGCCTTGCCGTCCTGATCAACCGAGACGATCTCCGTTCCGCCCGGTTCAGCCGATCGTGATGTTCTCGCAGAACCGGTCGCCGGAGAGCAGCTCGAGCGCCCCGTGCAGGGCGAGCTGCTTGGCATGCCGCGAGGGAACCTGGCCGCTGACGACGACCTGACCGGCGACCTCCTCGACCACGAGGTTGCGGATTCGGCCGTGCGTGAGCTGGCGGACCTTCGTTTCGACCCGCTCGACCAGGCTGGCGGCGGCTTCCGGACCGTTGCGAAGCATGGGGGTTACTCTCAGCAGATGCAATCAAAAGGGCAAATGCAAGCGGCGAACGATCTTTGTCGCATTGACGATCATTATGGCACTGTCATGGTAACCTCTCCTGCCAGAAAAGCAAGCGAGTGGCGCCTGAAGGATCCGTTAAATGGCTGTGTCGTGCGCGTGATACTCGTCGGGAGAAGCCAGGGCATCCTGAAAGATAAAGCAAGATTTGCCGGTTAGTCGGTTCGGGGTCGCGAGAGGTTGGCGAGTAGGATTTCGAGAACGGCGCGAGGCAGCAGGCTGCTGCCACCCTTCAGGTCGAGATCGGCGCGAAGGAGGGTTGCCGGGAGCTGGTCGACCCGCCTGGGTCCGAGGTGCGCGTGCTGCTTGCCGGTCTTTTCCACGGCGAAGGGAGGAACTCCGGCGATGCGGCAGGCCTCGTCGAGCGGCAGCCGGGCGGCCCGCAGTCGGCCCGCGTGGTGGACCTTCAGGAGCGAGGCGCTCATGGCCGCCAGGAGCATCACCGGGAAGTCGCCGGCAGCCATCACACTCTCGAGCAATTCCAGTGCCGGCGCAGCCTGGCCGGTGGCCGCGGCGTCGAGGACCTTCCAGACCGTCTCAACTCGCCCAGCGTCGACCATCTTCGCGACGTCCGCCCGCTCGATCCGCTTCGACTCGCCCGCGTAGACGGCCAGCTTCTCGACCTCGGCGGCCAGGATGCCGATCTCCAGACCTGCCAGCTCCACCAGCAGGTTCGCGGCCGGGCCGACGAGCTCGGCGTCGCACCGCGTGCGGGCGTATTCCTTCAACCATGAGACGACCCGCGCCGTCTGACGCTCGCCCATCGGGCTGCAATCGATCGCCAGTCCCAGCTTCTCCACGAGCTTCGCCAGGTTCGTGGTGGCCGTCCAGGTCTTCACCTGGAGCAGCAGCGTCCCGGATCCGCTGGGGCTGCCGACGTACGCCTCCAGATCCTTGCGATACCTCGTCACGAAGGTGTCCGCTTCCTCGACGATCACCAGCCGCCGCTTGCTGAAGAACGGCAGCGTGAACAACTCATCTCGCACGTCGGCCAGCGTCGCCTGCGCTCCGGCGAACCGCGTCGTGCCGCCGTCAGCGTCCCCCTCCGGGAACACCGCCCGCACCACGGCGGCGATCGACTCCCGCACCAGGTAGTGATCCCCGCCAGAAACCACGTACACCGGCCGGCCGGATCCCTTCCCGGCCTCCTTCAACCAGTCAAGCGCATGCATGGCTGTCTACCTCCGAGGTCCCGCCGACCTTCGATTATAGAATGCAAAGCGGCGGGATGCGCCGAACGTCTGGACCGAATCCGGGAATACCCGGTTCTCCCGCGAAAACCGCCGGGATCTCCGAATTCGCCTCACCGGCCATTGACGAACTGCCGAAGATGGATACAGTGGACTGAAACACCTGTTTGAAACAGGTGTTTGGGGACAGGGAAAGCCAATGGAAGTTCAAGACGCGACGAGGGATCGGTTGCTGGAGGCGGCGGGCCGGGAGTTCGCCGAGAAGGGGTTCGAGTGCGCGCGGGTGCGGGGCATCTGCGACCGGGCGTGTGCGAATGTGGCGGCGGTCAACTATCACTTCGGCGACAAGGAGAAGTTGTACGTGGCGGCCGTGCTGGAGGCGCATCGGTGCGGCTTCGAGTTCACGACGGAGCACGAGGCGATCACCGGAGCCGGTGGCATGCCGGAGGATCGGCTCCGGGCGTTCATCCGCCATTTTCTGTCGCGGGTGCTGGCGGTGCACGAGCCGGACGACTGGCGGCACCTCCTGATCGCGCGGGAGATGCTGCATCCGACGGAGGCCTCGGACATCCTGATTCGCGAGGCGATCCGGCCGCGGTTCGAGCAATTGCTGGGAATCCTGCGGGAGTTCTGCCCGGAGGCCGATGAGCGGCGGCTGTGGGCCCTGGCGTTCAGCGTGATTGGCCAGTGCCTGCATTACAAGATGGCGCGGCCGATGGCCAAGCGGCTGATCGGCGACGAGGGGATCGAGGCGCTGGACCTCGATTACCTGTCGGGCCACATCACGACGTTCTGCCTGGCGGCGCTCGGACGAATCCCGCCGCTGGGTGAGATGGGCGAGTCGAGGGATGTCGCAGGGGGCCAGGATGGAGCCGGGGTTCGGGAGCCGGTCGCCGGAGGGTGAGCCGAGCCGGTCGCCCGATCGGCGTCGGTCCACGCCTGGAGCGCGGCCAGGCCGTCGAAGCGGCGGCCGCGGATGTCCAGGACCTTGCAGTCGCCGACGCGGCGCTCGGTCTTGCCCTTCTGCTCCGGGGCGCGGACCTCGCAGGCGTCGACGTGGAAGCCCAGGGCCCGGGCGTAGGCGCGGTACTGGTCGTTGACGACGCCCCAGGCGCCGCAGCCGCTGGCGATGCCGGTCTTGAGGTTGTCGATCCGGTTGACGGCTGCCACGCCGCCCAGCCGGCGATACGCCTCGTTGTGGACGTGGTGCCAGGCGAGCTGGTCCATCGAGCGGCTCCAGACGATGGCCTCCTCGCGGCCGTGGCTGAGCACCATGACGAAGGCGTAGAGGATGGTCGGTCCGTCGGGATCGCCGAGGTCGACCCGGCGGAACTCGCCCCAGTCGCTCTGGGTCTGGGCGCCGGGCGGGGTCTCGACCCGTCGGAACGGCCGCAGGGGCGGCATCCCGAAACGGGCTCGCACATATTTGCGCACCGACTTGTACGAGCCCTGGTAGCCGTACTCGGCGCGGAGGAAGTCGCAGAGGAGCTGGACACTGGGTGTGCCCTGTGGGCCCAGGATCTCGAGCTGGGCCTGCCACCAGTGGTCGACAGCCTGGTCGAGGCCGAGTTGCTCGATCTGCGATGGCTTCTGCCGTCCATCGGCGGCCCCCTGTCGGGCGCGGCGGAGATGATAGCGGACCGTCCCCTCGGAGACGCCGAGGATCCGCGCCGTTTGGGACTGCGACTGGCCTCGCTGCTGCAAGACCTCGATCGTCACGATTTGCTCCCTTGTGACCTTGGCCAAGGTAATGCCTCCCAGCGGTCCTTGGATGTCCAGGACCAGCTTGGGAAGCGCTTGGCTTGCCTGTCGATGGATGTCCGGTAC
>JAKAUH010000532.1 GCA_021818605.1 Planctomycetota bacterium | reverse complement strand
ACCAGGCCCGGGACCGCCGGGTCGAACGGGGCCTTCGCCAGCAGGGCGGCCGCCGAGCGGCCGGTCTGCTCGATCCTGCGCGCAGCCTGCTCGTCTGGGGATGCGACGACCAGGCGGAAGGTGAAATTGTCCCCGTCCAGCCCGATCCCGGCCGCCATCCAGAGAACCCCGCGGGTAATGTTGGTCACAGGACCACCGCCGAGTTGCGGGGGCAGTTCGGGGATCATTTCCTCGACCACCCGGCGGGTGTCGGCCGACGGGATCAGCAGGATCCGGGCGCCGATCGAATCGCCGGGGACCGCCGAAAAGGCGGATTCCACCTCGGGCCGCGGGGTCGGCGTCAGGCCCTTGATCCGATCGACGGCACGAACGCTGCCGGCAACGACGGCGCCTCGGATCGTCGCGCACGCTGGCAGCTTCATCCGCGAGCCGCCCTTGCCGCCCTCCTTCGAGCAGAGGAGCCCGGCGATCGCGTCGGGGTTGGCACCCGGCGCGACGACCACCGGCGGGCCCGGCATGTCGCCGAGGTTCACCAGGACGTAGATCTGATGGGCACCGGCAGACCTGAGCTGGTTCATGAGTCCGGTGACATCCTTCATATTCTCGGCGAACGAGCCCGAGGCATCGTCGCCCCCGGCGCGGGCGGCGAGCTTCTGAAGGTCGATGTGGTCGAGGTCGAGCTGGACGACGGCCATCGTGTCGGGCTCGACGAACGGGGCGATCGTGCGCGCCGGGTCGTCGGCGGCAGGAGCCTGGCCGGCGGTTCCGGTCGCCAGTGCCAGGGCGAGCAGGGTCATCAGCATTGGGGATTTCCTCCAGGTGGGAGAGGTCGGTTCGGGGATGTCCGGGTGGTTGAGTCGTGAACAGGCGGGAGTTGTCCTCAGGGCGCCAGCTCGATCGAGTAATGGAGGCTGAACGAGTAGTGCGCGAAGCCCTTCGGGACGATGGGGGCCGAGAGCAGGGCGTGGCCGCCATCGAGGTGGTACTCGAACGGCCGGTCGGTCATCGGGTCGACCGGTACGGGCACCTCCTTGATATCCTCGAGCCGATCGGGGAGCTTCTTGTGGGTCGCGGCGTACAGGCCGATCGCCTCGAGGCACTGGATCGCGTCGAGCCGGCGCTCGGTGCGCGCGGTCGCCAACGCGAACGACGGCACGCCGGTGATGATCGAGCAGAGCAGCTTCAGGACCAGCCGGTCCTGGACCTCGCGCAGCCGGTCCATGGCGCGCCCCATCCCTTCATAGGCCAGCGGAAATGGCAGGCCGGCCCATTTGAAGACGTCGTCGCGATGGACCTGGTAATCGAGGTAGGCGTCGAGAAACACGACCTGCACGGCCGGCATGGCGTCGACCCGGTCCTTCGGCCGGCCGCGGGCGATCAGCGACCGCTTGGCAGAAGGATACCCCTGGGCGACCAGGGCGGTAACCGTGGCGATGGCCGACCAGTCGCGGCCGTTGCTCGCGGCGGCGGCCGGCGATCCCGAACCGACCAGAGGCAGCAGCTTCTTCTGGACCTCGTCGGAGAACGCGCGGCCCTGCTCGACGCTCCACGGCAGGCCATCCAGCTCGCGAAGTCGCGGCAGCTCGCGCTCGAGCATCATCCGCTCCGGGTCGATCGCGGTCAGCTCGATGTAGGGACGCGGCAGGTCGACCAGCGCCCAGTAGAGGTTCGGCATGCCCTTCGCCTGGATCAGGTCCTCGAGCGCCGTGCTGAGGGTCATCGTCATGTTGACCCCGACCAGCGCCTGGATCATCAGCGGGCCGTGGGCGATGTGCCGGCCCATGGCGAGGCCGACCTGGATCCAGTGCGCGGCCTCATCGAGCCGGCCCTCCCGGATCGCCACGCGGGCCTTCAGCGCCACCAGCCGGCCGAGCGACCGCATCTCCTGGATCTCGGGGATCATCAGGGCGAACGCCTCGGTGCGGGTGTCGAACTCCCAGTCGCAGTTGATCCGGCGCACGCCCAGCTCGAGCTCGGGCAAGAGGTACCTGTAGCGATCGAGATACGCACGCGCCCGGTCGAGCGGGATGTCCTTCAGCGGCATCTGGGCCCACTCAAAGGCCTCCAGGTCATCCTTGCGGGCACCCGTTGCCGGGTCGCGGGCCGCATCGCGGGCGGCCCGGTGCTGGGCCTGACGCTCGAGCCACATCTGGATGGCGCGGTGGTAGAAGATCGCGGCGTTGCCGGGCACCAGCTCGGCGCGGCCGGGGACGAGCCGGTACTTCAGCGCCGGGGTCGGCTCCGCGGCCGGGTGCAACACGATCGGCGTGACGGGCGGCGGCTCGTCCTGCGCGGATGATCTGCCGGCGCCGGCGGTGAATACCGAGGCGCACGCCAGGGCGGTCCAGAATCGGGTCCAGGTTCTCATGATCGGTCTCCGGTTCGGGGCGGGTCTTGCCACTGTTGCCGCCTCAGCTCGCCGACCGAGGCCGGCGGGCGAGTGAAATCGGGAGCATCGGACGCGGGAGCGGACACGGCTGGAGCCGGACCGAAGCCCGGCTCGACCGGCGGGTCGAGCGCCAGGGCCAGCGCCAGCTCGGAGGTCAACCGCGCATCGGCCACGGTCGCCCACCGCGACGGCCAGAGCGCCCGCGCCGGGTCGCCCCAGGCCGGCTCGAGTGGGTTGCCGGCGAGGGCCGGCGCGTCGGCGGAGGCCGATGGCGGCGAAGCTTCGGGCGCGGCCGCCGGCTGCGCGACCTTCGTCACCACCGGAACGACCGGCTCGCGGACGACGACCACGCGCTCGACGACTCGCGGGCCAGGCCGAAACACCAGCGCGGTCGACTCGCCGGCGACGATCAGCGCGAGCGCCGCGGCGATCGATGGCCAGGCCCAGCGCCTGGCCGCCGAACCCGTTCGTCGCGCCGAGGCCGCGCCGGCCTCGAACATCAGCCGATCGCGATCGACCACCGCGGGCGCCGGTGCCAGGGCTTTCAGGGCCGATTCGAGCTCGGTCAGCCCGGGCTCTTGCCGGTCCTGGTCTTCGTGTTCGTCCGGGATCCGGGACATGCGACCCCCAATCGCTCCCTGAGCGTGGCCAGGCCCGCGGCATACAGCCGGTGGGCGGTGCTGGACGAGGTCCCCGAGACCTCGCCGATCTGTTCAAACGTCAGGCCGCCCCACAGGTGGGCCACGATGACCTCGCGCTGGTCGAGCGGCAGGCTCTTTAGCTCGGCCTCGGCGTCGGACGGGTCCAGCTCGACCGAGCTCGAATTGGTCCCGGTCTGGTGGTCCTCAACCGCGCCGGTAAACCAGCCGGCGAGCCGCCAGTAGGCGGCGCGCTCCTCGTGGCGGCGTCGACGACACTCGGCGACCGCGGCGTTGATCGCGCCGTTGCGCACGGCACGAAAGAGCCAGGCGGCCGCGTTCTCGGGCACGGCCCGCTGCCGGGCCAGGCTCAGGAACGCCTCCTGGACGACGTCGTCGGCCGATTCGGTCCACTGCCGTGCATAGAGCCGCAGCGAATCCGCATGCCGGTCGATCAGTCGGCCCAGGTCGTCCGGATTCATCGTCCGAGTGGCCCCCTTACACCTGTCGATCGCCTCTCGCGTCATCCTGATGACAGCGGCCGGGTGCCGCCATCCCACGAGATTCCCGATTTCTGGACGATTCTCGCCGAGCCCCGGCGACCCGGTCACCCATCCCCCGGCAATACCTCTGTTCCGCGCGGGTCGCTGACCCCGACCCCGCCGGAAAGCCCAACCGCAGGTCTCCCGCTCCAGCACAGGCCAGGAAATGCGCGCACCCTCCGCTCCGAGCCCGGCGAGTCGTCCGACTCACGCC
>JAKAUH010000662.1 GCA_021818605.1 Planctomycetota bacterium | reverse complement strand
CCAGGTCGCGTATGCGGCGGCGAACGAGTACCTTAACAAGTGGGCGCAGCGTGCGGCGGTCCGCTGGCCGGATTGCCGGGTTGTCTCGTTCAACTGGGGGCCGTGGGCTGGCGGCATGGTGGACGCGGGGCTCCGCACGGTCTTCGAAAAGGAAGGTCTCGGGCTAATCCCAACCGAACTGGGCGCCCAGGTCGTCGTCGACGAGATCCGCGCCGAGGATTCCGGCCCGGGTCCGGTCGAGGTCGTCGTTCTGGCCGGCGGTCTTCCGGAGGTCGTGGCCTCGGCGGAGCACAGGATTGTAGAGGCGCCGATGCCCGTCGCGCCGACGGCCGCGAAGCTCGAGACGGTCCATCGCCGGCAGGTGGACGTGCGGTCGATGCCCGTGCTGGCCGACCATGTGATCGACGGCCGGGCCGTTGTGCCGATGGCGATGCTGCTCGAGTGGTGCGCCGAGGGGGCGGCTCAGCGGAACCCCGGCCTGGTAGTTTGCGGTGTTGACGACCTTCGGCTGTTCAAGGGGTTGGTGCTGGGCGACGGCGAGCGCGACGGGGCCACACTCGAAGTGGGAGTGGGCAAGTGTGTGCGGGATGGCGAATCGTATCGCGTGGTCGTCGAGCTGCGCAGCGTCTCGCCGGAAGGGCGCGAGTCGCTGCACTGCCGGGCGAATGTCCTGCTGGCGACGCGGCATCCCGCGCCGCCGCCGCCGCGTCTTGAGGGGTCCCATCTTTTGCCTTCTGGCTGGGATCCGGGCAGCATCTACACCCGCGCGCTCTTTCACGGTCCGGCGATGCAAGGGATTCGGACGGTGGAAGGGGCGGGCGAGCGGGGAATCGCCGGGCAGGTCCTCACCGCGCCGTCGCCGTCGCGATGGGTCGACCGGCCGCTGCGCTCGCGGTGGATCACGGACCCGCTGGCAATCGATTCGGCGTTCCAGCTCGTGGTGCTCTGGACGCAGGACCAGCTTGGAGCGAGCTCGTTGCCGACGGCGGTCGGGCGCTACCGGCAATACCGGCCCGACTTCGGCGGCCGGGAGGTCCGGGTCGCGGCCGAGATCCGCCAGGCGAGCCCTTCGCGGGCCGTGGCCGATATTCAGATCCTGGACGCCCGCGGCGAGGTTGTGGCCAGCATTGAGTCGTACGAGTGTGTCGTGGATGCCTCGCTGGCCCGGGCATTTCGCCGCAATCGACTGGTCGATTCCATCCCCGTGAACGCGAGCTGAGCGATGGCTTCCGATCTTTCAGCGAGCCGGAAAGCCATCGCAATCGTCGGGATGGGCGGGCTGTTCGCCGGCTCGGATCGTCCCGACCGGCTTTGGTCGAACGTCGTGGCCGGTCGAGATCTCACCCGCGAGGTCCTGCCCGATCGCTGGCTCGTCGATCCCACCGCGGTTCTCGACCCGCGGATCGCCGAGTCGGACCGGGTCTACACCACGCGCGGAGGATTCCTCGAGCCTGTGCGGTTCGACCCAGGCGGCACGCGGCTCGACTCCGATCTCGTCGACCGGCTCGACCCGATGTTCCATCTGACCCTGTGCGCGGCGTCGCAGGCGTGGAGCGACGCAGGGCCGGACTCGCTCAACCGGGGCCGGACGGGTGTGATCCTCGGCAACATTCTGCTGCCGACGCAGGCAGCCTCGGCGGTGATGCTAGACGTGCTTGGCGGCAAGTTCGAGCGGGCGCTGGGACTTCCCGGGCGTCGAGTGCGAGCGTTCCATCCGGCGGACCTCCATCCGGCCGGCATGTCGGCCGCGATCGTCGCCGAAGCGTTCGGGCTGGGAGGTGTTGCCTATGCGCTCGACGCGGCCTGTGGATCGTCGCTGTATGCCCTGAAGCTGGCGTCGGACGAGCTGATCACAGGACGCGCCGACGCCATGATCGCCGGGGGCGTGTCGCGGCCGGACTCGCTCTACACGCAGATGGGATTCTGCCAGCTCCGCGCCCTGTCGCCCAGGGGCCGTGCTGCGCCGCTGGATGCCGCGGCGGACGGACTGATCGTCGGCGAGGGCGCCGGCATGTTCGTGCTGATGCGGCTGGCTGACGCGGTGCGAAGCGGCCGGCGCATTCACGGGGTGATCGCCGGGATCGGACTCTCGAACGACGGCCAGGGCGACCTGATGGCCCCCGATCGCGATGGGCAGCTCCGCGCGATGCGCGCGGCCTACGAGGAGGCAGGCTGGGACCCGCGTGATGTCGACCTGATCGAGTGTCATGCCACCGGAACGCCGAGGGGCGACGCAGTCGAGGTCGCGAGCCTGACGGCGCTGTGGGAGTCCAGCGACTGGCGGCCAGGCCAGTGCGTGATCGGCTCGGTCAAGGGAAACATCGGGCACCCATTGACGGCCGCGGGTGCAGCCGGGCTGATCAAGGTGCTGATGGCGATACGACACCAGACCTTCCCGCCCACGGCCAACCTCGATCGTCCGTGCGCCGGCCTGGAACCCGGGACGACGCCGTTTCGGGTCCTGGGCGCGGCCGAACCCTGGCCGGCCCGCGGAGAGCGGCAGCCTCGCCGGGCGGCGATCAGCGGATTCGGCTTCGGTGGTGTCAACGCGCAAGTGTTGGTCGAGGAGTGGCTGCCGTCCGGATCGTGCTCGCCGGTCGCGCCGAAACCCGCCGTTGGTTCGGCCACGACCGATGACGATTCGCCGATCGCGATTGTCGGTGTGGGAATTCAGCTCGGGCCGCAGCGCGGTCGCGAAGCGATGGGCGACCTGGTCCTCGGCGATCCGGGTTCGGGCGGTGATCGGCGGCTCCGAACGCTGGAGTTCGAGGCGGGCGAGTTCCGCATCCCGCCGCGCGAGCTGGCGGCGATGCTACCTCAGCAGTCCTTGATGCTTCGGGTCGCCGGTGACGCGATCGAAGGCGCCGGCGGGGATCCGTCCCTCGGCCCACGAACGGCCGTGGTGATCGGGACGGGGCTCGATCTGAACACGACCAACTTCTACCTGCGCTGGTCGATCGGGGACAGCGTCTGGCGCTGGAATGACGAACTGGGCCTGGGACTCTCCCGCGATGAGCTGGCGACGTGGGCCGACGAGTTGCGAGCTTCCGCGGGCCCGGCGCTCTCGGCGGATCGGACGATGGGCTCGCTGGGTGGTGTGGTCGCCAGCCGGGTTGCGCGCGAGTTCCGCATCGGTGGGCCCAGTCTCTCGGTGTCGTCCGACGAGACGTCTGGCCTCCAGGCGGCGGCGATCGCGGTCGACTGGCTTCGGCGGGGGGAGGTCGACGCGGCGGTCGTGGGGGCGATCGATCTGGCGGGCGATCCCCGCGCGGGGCTAGCGCGTCAGCACCTGGGCAGCTCCGGGTCCGGCGACGACGCCGCGGTCTGCCTGGTGCTTCGCCGGCTCGATGATGCGCTCCGGGACGGCCAGCGGATCCTCGCCGTCATTCACCAGATCCAACCAGCCGCGAGCACTCGAGAGGGGATTCCCGCGCCGGCGGGAGTGGCAAGCGGGCTGGTCGAGCTCGTCCGCCTGGTCGCGTGCCTTCACGACGGCGTGAGGCCGGATTCCTCCGGACCTGACCGAAAGCTGGCGCCGGCCCGTTTCTGGCTCAGGGCGCCGGATGAGAGGCTGCGGCGAGCCAGTGTGGTCTGTACCAATCAGGCCCGGCGAGCGATGCGGGTCGAGCTGATTGAAGGACCGCGGGACGCGAGTGCGAAATCGCTGGCCGGCGACCGCCTGATCTCGGCTGATCGGCTTCGCCGCTCCGGGCTGTTCGCGATCGAGGGGTCTTCGTTCGATGCCCTGCTGGAGCGGATCGATGAGCTGACAGGTCTGGCCCGCGAGGCTTCAGGAGCGAGCATTGACGACCTGGCACGACGATGGTGGCAGCTTCATCCGGGCGAGCACCGGCTGCCACTGGGTATTGCCATCGTCGCCGACGGCCTCGGCGCTCTCGCGCGTCTGCTCGACACCGCGCGGTCGGCCGTTCGCAATGGGGAAGCGAACGGCGAACAGTTCGAGGGCGGCACGCTCCACCTGTCGCAACCAGGCCAGTCGCGCGGGGTGGCGTTTGTCTATCCGGGGCTCGGCAATTCCTTCGTGGGCATGGGGCGAGAGCTGGGGCTGCTCTGGCCCGAAGTTCTGCGGCGGCAGGAGCGCGAGAGCCGTCGCCTGCATGAACAACTTGCGCCGGAGGTCTGGTGGACTGGCGTCGATCTGCCCCCATTTGCCGATCACCGGATCCCGATCCTGGGCCAGGTGGCCGTCGGCAGCCAGGTGACGGACATTCTGCTCTCACTTGGGATCGGTCCGGATGCGGCGATTGGCTACAGCATGGGTGAAACGGCGGCCCTCGTGGCGCTCCGCGCCTGGACCGACCGCGATGAGCTGGCGGGACGACTGCTCTCATCGCGACTCTTCGCGATGGAGCTGTCCGGCTCCTGCGAGGCTGCGAGGCGCACGTGGGGTCTGCCCGTCGGCCGTACCGTGCAATGGGCCGCGGGGATCGTGCCGCGATCGATCGAGGACGTGCGCGCGGCGATCGCCGCATCCGGTTGGAGCAGGGTTTATCCGTTGATTCGCAACACCCGGGACGAGACGGTGATCGGCGGCGAGCGCGATGAGGTCGTCGGGCTGGTTCGCGGGATGGGATCGCCGTGGCTGGAGCTGCCTGCGGTCGGCACGGTCCACTGCGAGATTGGGCGCTCGGTCGAGTCGGAATACCGGGCGCTTCATGACGTCGCGACGACTGCGCCGGAGGGAATCGCCTTTTACAGTGGCGTGACCGCTCGCCGCTATCGGGTGGACCGGAGGACGGCCGCCGACGCGATCACGAGTCAGGCGACCCGGTCGATCGACTTCGCGGCGACGATCGAGGCCGCCTCCGTGGATGGCATCGGGCTGTTCATCGAGGTGGGGCCGGGCAGCTCCTGCACGCGGCTGATCGGCCGCATCCTCGACGGACGGTCGCATACAGCCGTCTCGGCGTGCCGGCCGGATCGAGACGCGTTCGCGGCGGTCCTGGATGTGCTGGCGGCCGTCATCGCCGCTCGCCGGCCGGTCGACCTGTCGCGGCTTTACGGCACGGCCGGGACGGACGCATCCCGACAGAAGGCTCGGCCGCGGGCGGTCGTGTGCGTCGCGGTCGAGCCCGGCGAGTTCCTGGTATCTCCCCTGCCCTCGCGCCGTCAGGCGACGGCGAAGCCCACGGTGCCCAGCATGCTCCAGTCCACCAGCGGAATTCACCCGATCAAGACTGCCGACGGGTTCGACCGGCCGCGGGCGGTCTCCGACGTTCCATCGCGGGTTCTGCCCGGCCTCGCTGGCCGGATGGCCGCGGCCGAGCAGGCCCGGATCGAGGCCCACCGCGAGTATCTACGACTGGCGGAGGGTGCCGCGGACCTCATCGGCCGGCAGATCGCGCATCAGTTCGACCTGATCGCCCGGGCCGGTTCCGTGGCATCGGGAGGGGACGCGGATCGCGACGCGATCGGGCCGGCGGATGACGGTTCATCGAGTGGTTCCGTTGCCTCGCCCGCGCTTCACGATCGTCGGCAATGCCTGGAGCTGGCCGTCGGTTCCGTCGCCGCCGTGTTTGGTCCGGAGTTCGCCGAGGTCGATCGCCTGCCGACGCGGGTTCGCCTGCCTGACGAGCCCTTGATGTTCGTCGACCGGATCGTCGTGCTGGAGGGTCAGCCGCGCTCGATGACCGACGGGCGGATTGTCACCGAGCACGACGTGCGGCCGGGGGCCTGGTATCTGGAAGCCGGCCGCGTGGCGCCTTGCGTCGCGATGGAGGCTGGCCAGGCGGACCTGGTCCTGAGCGGCTACCTGGGCGTCGATTTCCTGACGCAGGGCCGCTCCGTCTATCGCCTGCTGGATGCGAACGTCACCTTCCACCGGCGGCTGCCCGTGGTCGGCGACGTCCTGAGTTACGATATTCGGATCACGAAGTTCTTCCGCCAGGGGACGACGATCCTCTTCCGCTTCGAGTATGATGCCACCGTGGCTGGCGAGCCGTTGATCACGATGCGCGACGGCTGCGCCGGCTTCTTCACGGCCGAGGAACTCGCGTCCGGCAAGGGGATCACGCCCGCGCGGCTCGACTCGCGACGGGCCGCGTCGTCCGCGACCGATCGGCCGGACGAGCTGGTGCCGGTGTCGCCGTCGCGCCTCGACGAGTCGGCGATCGAGTCGTTGCGCCGGGGCGATCTGGGCGCGGCCTTCGGCGCCCCGTTCGATCGTGTGAGGCTGTCGGACCCCATCGGCCTGCCCGGTGGCCAGATGGGGCTGCTGCAGCGCGTCGCGGTGGTGGACCCGCTGGGCGGTCCGGCCGGGCTCGGTCTGATCCGGGCCGAGGCCGACGTGCGGCCGGGCGACTGGTACATGGTGTGCCACTTCGTGGACGACCGGGTCATGCCGGGCACCCTGATGTATGAGTGCTGCCTGCATTCGCTACGGATCCTGATGATGCGGCTGGGCTGGGTCGGCTCGCGAGGGCAGACGGCCTTCGAGCCCGTTCCCGGTGTGGCCAACCGCTTGAAGTGCCGTGGCCAGATCACCGAATCGAGTCGCCGGGTGACCTACGAGGTCACCATCAAGGAGCGAGGCTATCGCCCCGAGCCGTATGCCATCGCCGATGCCCTGATCATCGCCGACGGTCGGCCGATCGTCGCCGTGACCGACCTGGCACTCCAGTTGTCCCGGACGGGGCGATATGAGCTGGAGGTCCTCTGGGCCGACTGTCGGCAGATCCAGGCCACCGTCCGTTGAAATCGTTGTCGATCCCGCCCTTGAAACGACCGTCCGAGCATTCCATAGCAAAATGAATTATAGCAAGGTTTGTATTGACGCCATCGGCTACGAGATCGCGCCGGTGGTGGTGACATCGCTGGAGCTGGAGCGGCAGCTTGCCGGGCTTTACTCGGCGCTCCACCTGGGTGAGGGACAGCTCGAGGCCCTGACCGGGATCGCCGAGCGCCGGTGGTGGGAGGAAGGGCATCGTCTGTCGGACGGTGCGATCGCGGCCGGGCGTCGGGCGCTCGAGGCGGCAGACCTGCGGGCCGATCAGCTCGACGTCCTGATCTACGGTGCTGTCTGCCGCGAGTATTTCGAGCCGGCGACGGCGTGCCGTGTCGCGGCGGCGCTCGGCGTCGGCCCGGAGGCCGCGGTTTACGACGTGAGCAACGCCTGCCTGGGGCTGCTCAACGGGGTGCTCGAGATCGCCAACCGGATTGAGTGGGGCCAGGCCCGGGCCGGGATGGTGGTCGCCTGCGAGGCCTCGCGCGAGATCAACGAAATCGTCATCGCTCAGTTGCTCCACAACCCGACGATGGAGTTCTTCAAGACGTCGCTCGCGACGCTCACCGGCGGGTCGGGGGCCGCGGCCGTCTTGCTGACGGATGGATCGTTCGGCGGCCGCGGGGCGCGGAAGCTCAAGGGCGGCGTCTGGCGCACGGCCCCTGAGTTCCACGACCTGTGCCGCTGGGGGATCGACGCGGTCGGCTCGAACGGGTCGCGGGCCTACCAGCAGTTCACCGCGACGGACGCGGCGGCCGTGCTGACCAACGGTGTCGAGCTGGGTACGCAGACCTGGCGGGCGTTTTTGAAGGAGTTGGGCTGGTCGGCTGACACCGTCGACAAGGTCATCTGCCACCAGGTCGGCACCTCGCACCGCGACACGATCCTCCGCTTGCTGGGCATCGCGGAGGCCAAGGATTTCCCTACATTTCCGTACCTCGGGAACATGGGCACGGTCTCACTGCCACTGACCGCCGGTCTGGCCGAGGACCGCGGTTTCCTCGAGCGGGGCGACCGTGTCGCCTTTTTGGGGATCGGTAGCGGGCTCAACTGCATGATGCTCGGACTCGACTGGTAGACTGACCGCCGGAGCGACCCGACGATGAACCGAGCGTTGCAGCAGTTCCTGGCCGATCACCCCGGTTGCGATTTCGACCGCGACGGGCTGCGGCTGCATTACATCGACGAGGGCGCGGGCGAGCCGCTGGTGATGCTCCACGGCAATCCGACCTGGTCGTTCTACTACCGGCACCTGATCGACGACCTGCGCGACGACTACCGGGTGATCGTCCCCGATCACATCGGTTGCGGGCTCTCGGACAAGCCCGATGATTCTCGGTACAGATACATCCTCAATTCGCGGGTTGATGACCTGGAGGCGCTTCTCGATGGACTGGGCCTCGACCGCGACCTGACGCTGGTGCTGCACGACTGGGGCGGGATTATCGGGATGACGTACGCCGCCCGGCATCCCGAGCGGATCGCCCGACTGGTCGTCACCAACACGGCGGCGTTTCACAAGCCGGCCGGGAAGTCGTTTCCGGGGGCGCTGTCGCTTTTTCGCGATTCGCCGGTCGGCGCCTGGCTGGCCCGCGGCATTAACCTGTTCGTCCGGGGGACGAGCTGGATCGGCTGCAAGACGCGCCGTTTGCCCGCGGATGTCCGCGACGCCTACGCGGCCCCCTACGATTCCTGGAAGCACCGGATTGCCATCCATCGGTTCATCCAGGACATCCCGCTGCGACCGGGCGACCGGTCGTTTGCCTTGATATCGTGGCTGGAGGGGCGGCTGCCGCTGCTCGCGGGCCTTCCGATGATGATCGCCTGGGGCCTGCGTGACTTCGTCTTCGATGAGTCCGTGCTGGACGAGTGGGGACGGCGGTTCCCGTCGGCCGAGGTTCATCGGTTTCCACAGGCCGGTCATCTGTTATTCGAGGACGTGCCGGAGGCGGTGAATCCGCTGGTCCGCTCGTTCCTTCTGGCCCATCCCCTGGCGCGGGAGGTCGCGCATTGATCCCGACATTCGCCAGCACGGATGCGCCGAACATCGCCCGGTGGCTCGCCGACGCCGCAAACCGGCATCCCGGCACGCTGGCGGTCGAGGATCCGGCGTGCCGGCGCCCCGGCCGTCGGGCGGGATTCCTCGGCGCCGGGCTGACGTTCCAGCAGCTCGACAAGGTCAGTGATGAGCTCGCGCTGGGACTCACGGCGATCGGCATCGCGCCCCGGACGCGTGCGGTGCTGATGGTCGGGCCGGGCGTGGAACTTTTTGCCCTGGTATTCGGAGTCCTGAAAGCCGGGATCGTGCCCGTGCTGATCGATCCGGGGATCGGCCTGCGCAACCTGAAGCAATGCTGCCGCGAGGCCGAGCCCGAGGTTTTCATCGGCATGCCCAAGGCGATCGCGGCCGGCCTGGTGCTCGGCTGGGGACGCGAGACCGTCCGGCGCCGGATCGTGGTCGGGGATGGTCTGCTGGGCCGCTCGCTGCCCGCGATTTCGCTCGACGCCGTGGGCCGGCTGGGTCGCGAGGTTCGCAAGCAGGGACCTGCCGGGTCCGGCGGGCTCGAACCGCTCTCGCCTGATGAGCCGGCCGCGATCCTGTTTACCAGCGGCAGCACCGGACCGCCCAAGGGAGCGGTGTACACGCACCGCATCCTCGACGCGCAGGTGACGATGATCCGCGAGATGTTCGGCATTGCGCCGGGTGAGGTCGACCTCTGCACGTTCCCGTTGTTCGCATTGTTCGCGCCGGCGCTCGGGATGTCGGCGATCGTCCCCCAGATGGACCCGACCCGGCCCGCCCGGGCCAATCCCGAGCGGATCGTCGGTGCGATCAACGCATTCCAAGTGACCAACCTCTTCGGCTCCCCGGCGCTGCTGCGGCAGCTCGTGCGCGGCGAGGACAGCCGTCTGGAACGACTGGCGAGTCTCAGGCGAGTGGTCTCGGCCGGCGCGCCCGTGCCCGCGCGGACGATCGAGCGGATGGCCGCGCGGCTCCAGCCGCCGGCTCAGGTGCATACGGTGTATGGTGCGACCGAAGCCCTGCCGGTCGCCTCGATCGGCAGCGACGAGATCCTCGGCGAGACGCGTCATGCCACCGATCGGGGCCTGGGTGTCTGCGTGGGACGGCCGGTCGACGGGATCGAGGTGAGGATCATCCGGATCGACGACGGGCCGATACCCGAGTGGTCTGACGAGTGGGTGTTGCCATCAGGTACGGTCGGTGAGATCGTCGTCTCCGGGCCGGTCGTCACGCGCGAGTATTT
This sequence comes from Planctomycetota bacterium, assembly GCA_021818605.1. Lineage (GTDB taxonomy): Bacteria > Planctomycetota > Planctomycetia > Isosphaerales > Isosphaeraceae > JAKAUH01. Next base: position 9,998 of record JAKAUH010000662.1, on the reverse strand, counting down.
CCACCGCCCCGAGGCCACGCGGCTGGCGAAGGTTTTGGACCGCCGGCGCCAGGTCGTCATGCACCGAATGGGCGACCTGGGCTATCTCGACGATCACGGCCGGATCTGGTTCTGCGGGCGCAAGGCGCACCGAGTGATCCTGGCTGACGAGACATTGTTCACGATCCCGTGCGAGGCGATCTTCAACACACATTCCGATGTTTATCGCTCAGCGCTGGTGGGTGTCGATTCCGGCGGCGAGAGGATTCCTGTGATCTGCATCGAGCCGGTGCGCCGGCTCACGCGGAGCGAGCAGGATCGGCTCCGCGACGAGTTGCTCGAACGGGCCGCCGGGTTCGCTCACACTCGGAGGATTCGCAGGTTGCTGTTTCATCCGTCGTTCCCGGTGGATATCCGCCACAACTCGAAGATCTTTCGCGAGAAGCTCGCCGACTGGGCCGGCAGGAGAGTGTCGTGAACGAGGCGACTGCATCTCCTGGCCGCGTGCTGGTGACGGGCGGCGGGGGATTCCTGGGAACGGCCATCATCCGGCTGCTGCACGCCCGCGGTCTGGCGGTGTGCAGCCTTTCGCGGCGGCATTATCCCCTCCTGGATGAGCTGGGCGTCGACCAGGTTGCGGGCGATGTGGCTGACGCGGCGGCCGTTGCACGCGCGGTCGAGGGATGTCAGACCGTCTTCCACACCGCCGCGAAGGCCGGGCTCTGGGGTCCCGAGGACGAGTACCGGCGCGCGAATGTCGAGGGAACGCGCAACGTGGTTCAGGCCTGCCTCGCCGCCGGGGCGCCGCGCCTGGTTTACACCAGCTCGCCAAGTGTGGTGTTCAACGGTCAGGATCTCGCCGGCGCGGACGAATCGGCCCCGTATTCGAGCCGGTTCGAGGCGGCGTATCCCGAGACAAAGGCGATTGCCGAGCAGCTTGTGCTGTCCGCCAATTCCGATCACCTGGCGACCGTGTCGCTGCGCCCGCACCTGATCTGGGGTCCCGGCGACAACAACCTGCTGCCCCGGATCATCGCGCAGGCGCGGAGCGGCCGGTTGCGCAGGATTGGCCGCAAGAACGCCCTGATCGACCCGGTCTACATCGATAATGCCGCGGAGGGCCACGTCCTGGCCGCAGATCGGCTGATCCCGGGCTCGCCGGTGGCCGGAAACGCGTATTTCATCACCCAGGGAGAGACGATCGCCGTGTGGGACATGATCGACGCGCTGCTGAAGGCGGCGCACATGGATCCGGTGCGGCGGACGATCAGCCGGCCGCTCGCCCTGGTCGGCGCGGGGGGGCTTGAGGCGTTCTATCGCCTGTCGGGCCGCGGCGGCGAACCGCCGATGACCCGGTTCCTGGCCCGGCAGCTCTCGACGACGCACTGGTTCCGCATCGACGCCGCCCGCCGCGATTTCGGCTACGAACCGCGCGTCAGTATCGCGGAGGGGCTCATGCGGCTCGAACGGTGGCTCCATGGCGGCGGAGGGGACTGAGAAATGGCCGATTCGACGCCGCACCTCGTCGTTCTCGCCGGTCCGAACGGCGCGGGGAAACTGATCCGGGACGGGTATCAGTTCCATCTGGTCTTCCTCTGGCTAACGCATCCGGACCTCGCCGTGGCCCGGGTCGCCGCGCGGGTTCGGGCCGGCAGGCATGACGTGCCGGAGGCGACGATCCGCCGGCGCTACGAGGCGGGGTTGAGGAACTTCTTCGGGCTCTATCAGCCGATGGCATGCACCTGGAAACTCTGCGATAATTCCGAGGCATCCCGGGTTCGGCTCATCGCCGCTGGAGAATACGAATTCGTTACCGAGGTCGCGGACTCGCTGACGTGAGAGCGGATTCAGAAAGGCTCACACCATGAAGGTTGAAAAGAGCGAAGAACGGAAATCGCTCATGCTCGAGACCGACCTGGTGGAGCAGGCAATTCACAGGGCGGCCGTCCGGGCTATTGATCGCCACAAGCGCCTCGGCCAGCCCATCGTCGTCTGGCGCGAGGGCCAGGTCGTCTGGATCCCGGCCGAGGAGATCGAGGTCCCCCGAGAGGACATCGAGTCGTGATGCGAGCTCCCGGCGGCGCGACGGAGCGGGAACGATGAGTCGATCAGTCTACGCCGTCGCCACGATGGATACGAAGGGGCACGAGCTGGCGTACGTCGCCGAGCGGCTGCGCGCGGCCGGAGTTCCCGTCGTGACCGTGGACGTCGGGACGATGGAGCCGCCGGTCGCGACGCCGGACGTGAGCCGCGAGGAGGTCGTGAGCTGTCACCCGACCGCGGAGGGTCGGGCGGCGACGCTCAGTCGCTCCGACCGGGGAGTGGCGATCACCGCCATGAGTGAGGCCCTCATGCGCTTCCTCCTCGGCGAGCACCGGGCCGGGAAGGTGGCCGGCGTGATCGGTATCGGCGGGAGCGGCAACACGGCGCTGCTGGCGCCGGCCATGCAGGCACTGCCGGTCGGGATGCCCAGGCTGATGGTCTCGACGATCGCCAGCGGAAATGTCGCGCCCTATGTCGGGACCAGCGATATCTTCATGCTCTACCCGGTCGTCGACGTCGCCGGGATCAATGCCGTCTCGCGTCGCGTGCTGGGCAACGCGGCGCACGCGATGGCCGGGCTGGTCACGCACGCAATTCCCACCGGCGGCGAGAAGCGGACCATCGCGATGACGATGTTCGGCGTGACCACGCTCTGCGTGACGGCCGTTCGCCAGGCGCTCGAGGCCGTCGGACTGGATGCCCTGGTCTTCCACGCGACCGGGACGGGCGGCCGCGCGATGGAGAAGCTCGTCGAGGCCGGGCTGGTCCAGGGCGTGCTGGATATCACCACCACCGAGGTCGCCGACGAGGTCGTCGGCGGAATCCTGCCGGCCGGCCCGGCGCGGTTCGACGCGATCCTCCAGGCGAGGCTGCCTTACGTCCTCAGCCTGGGCGCGCTCGACATGGTCAACTTCGGGGCGATCGAGACCGTCCCCGCCGCGTTCCGGCAACGCAGGCTCTACGTCCACAATGCCCAGGTGACGCTGATGCGGACGACCCCGGAAGAGAACCGCCGATTCGCCCGCTGGATCGCCGCCAAACTCAACCGGGCTGAGGCCCCCTTTACCTTGCTCATCCCTGAGGGCGGAGTGTCAGCCCTGGACGCGCTCGGACAGCCGTTCTTCGATCCTGGGGCCGACGCCGCGCTCTTCGACGAGCTGGAAGCGTCGATCGAACCACTTCCCGGACGCTCGATCCGGCGCCTGCCCTGGAACATCAACGACCTCGCCTTCGCCCAGGCCCTGGTCGCGGCCTATCTCGAGCTGGATCAGAAGGCGGTGCGCTCAACCCAGGAGAATCCTCGATAATGGCGGAATCACGCGCGGCGATCGTGGAGCGTCTGCGAAGGAAGGTCGCCTCGGGCCGGCCGATCATCGGCGGTGGGGCCGGGACCGGCATCAGCGCCAAGTGCGAGGAGTCCGGCGGGATCGACCTGATCGTCATTTACAACTCGGGCCGGTTCCGCATGGCCGGACGAGGCTCGATGGCCGGGCTGATGCCCTATGGCAACGCCAACGCAATCGTCAAGGAGATGGCCCGCGAGGTCCTCACGGCCGTGCGCCAGACTCCCGTGCTGGCGGGCGTGTGCGCGTCGGATCCGTTCATGCTCCGCCACCATTTCCTCCGTGAGCTGAAGGACATGGGATTCGCCGGCATCCAGAATTTCCCCACAGTCGGCCTGATTGACGGGCTGTTCCGTGCCAATCTCGAGGAGACCGGCATGGGCTTCGGCCTGGAGATCGACCTGATCGCCGCGGCCCACCGGCTCGACATGCTGACGACGCCCTATGCCTTCGATCCCGAGCAATCGCGGTTGCTGGCGGAGGCCGGCGCCGACGTCGTAGTGGCACACATGGGTCTGACCACCAAGGGGACCATCGGCGCGAAGACAGCGCGCACGCTGGACGATTGTGTCCGCGAGGTCGCCGCGATCGCCGACGCCGGCAAATCGGTGAGGTCCGACCTGCTGGTCCTGTGCCACGGCGGCCCGATCGCGGATCCCGTCGATGCGCAGTATATCCTCGACCGCGTGCCGGGCGTGGACGGCTTCTATGGGGCCAGCTCGATGGAGCGGCTCCCGACCGAGATCGCCATCGCGCGCCAGGTGACCGAATTCGTGGGGCTCAGCCTGAAGCGGAATCCGTAGGACGCCTGGGGGCCGGGTTGGGGTTTGCAGGCCGACTTCGTTGCTGGGCCGGGAGTCGCGGGGCTCGCAGCGCCGTGTCCAGCCAGTAGGTCCGGAGCGTCGTGACGAGCTCGCGATAGCGCGCAAATTCGGCCGGCTTGGCGATGTAGGTATTGGCCCCGGCCTGATAGGTCTGAACGACGTCCTCCTCGCGACAAGAGGTGGTCAGGACGACGACCGGGAGAACCCGTAGCCGGTTGTCGGTCTTGATCTGGGCCAGCACCTGGTGGCCGTCGATGCCGGGCAGGTTGAGGTCGAGGAGGATCAGGTCGGGCGAGCCATCCGGGTCGGCACGGTCCTCGAGCAGGCTGTGGAGGTAATCGAGGGCCTGTCGGCCGTCGGTGACGACCGTGAGGCGGTGTGGGACAGCGCCTTCGCGCAGGGCGCGCTCGATGATCTTGGCATCGGCGCGGCTGTCCTCGATCAGCAGGATATGGAGTTCACCGGCTGCCGTGCTCATCGGCGGCGCCCTGTGTCCTGTTGTTGACGGGTTCGACCGGATTGGGCACGTCCCTCGGCGGACGACCCAGCCGGATGAAGAAGGTCGAGCCCTGCCCGGGTTCGCTCTCGACCCAGATCGATCCGCCGTGTGCCTGAACGATCTTGCTGCAAATGGCCAGGCCGGCGCCTGTGCCCTCGTACTCCTCACGGGTATGCAGGCGCCGAAAAAGCTGAAAGATTGAACCGTGAAACTGGCGCTCGATGCCAATCCCATTGTCTTGCACCGCGATGACAGCCTCTCGCTCGGGATCGGCAATCTGGCCGGCGGAGTCAATTCGCTCCGGCGGGGCGATTGGCCGCACCTCGACCACGGGTGTCTCGCTGGTGTTGTATTTTAGGCCATTGGTGATCAGGTTTGCCAGCAGCTGGCTCAGGCGGTCGCGGTCGCCCCAGACGATCGGCAGCGGCGAGACGATCCGGACCTCGGCGTGTTTGCTTCGGATCAGCTCTCCCAGGTCGGTGCGGATCGTCGTGACCATGTCCTCCAGGTTGACCGGCTGGAAGTCGCCGATGACCTTACCGGCCCGCGACAGGGTGAGCATCCCGAGGATCATGGCCCTCATCCGCCGTGAAGCCTCGACCAGGTAGCGGACGAACTCCTGCCCTTCCCCGTCGAGCCGGTCGCCGTAATCCTTGAGGAGGAAGTCAGAGAACGCGATGAGGGTCCGGAGCGGCTCCTGGAGGTCGTGTGACACGACGTGCGCGAACTCGTCGAGCTCCTGATTCTTGCGCACCAGCTCGTCGTTGGCCTGGGCCAGCCAGCGATTCTTCTCGTTCAGCTCGGCCTGAAGTGCCTGGAGCTCGCGGTTGACCAGGCGGAGTTGCTCGTTCGCCCGGGTCAGCTCGCGGGTGCGGATCCGCAGCGCCCGCTCGGCGCGGACCTTCGCCGTGATGTCGGCGACGTGGCAGCGGAGATGCATCGCGCGCTGATTCGTCCCGTAGCGGGCACCGGCGTTGACCTCGACGGCTTTCAGCTTCCCCCGCGCATTGCGGATGCGCAGGACCAGTCCCAGGGCCTCGCCCCGCTCGAGGGCCTGGAGGAACGTCTCGTGCGCCAGCCCGCGGTCGTCGGGATGCACCACGTCCAGGAACGACTTCTCGCGAAGCTGCGGGAGGGTCCAGCCCAGGAATTCCTGCTCGGCGGGGCTGGACTCGATCCATCGCCAGGTCTCCGGCGCTAGGCGGTTGACCATGTCGGTCGTCGAGTAATCTCCGGAGAGCTGCAGGTTCGGAGCGGATGTTCCGCCGTTTGCCGGAGCGTCGAAAAGCCCACTGCGGGTCATCAGGACGTCCGTCGCGGGGGGTTGGGGATTGGCCGAGGCGCGAGCGGCCGCCAGCGCCGCCTTCTGTGCGGCCTCGTAGAGGGAAGTGACCTCGACGGCCAGGAACCCGAGAGCCGAGGGGAACTCGCTGGACGGTTGCGAGAGTCCCGAGTTGCGGGCAGTCCGGAGGGCCAGCGCCAGCTCGCGGACGGGCCGATACCATCGGGCCAGCTCCGCGCGCTGGCACACGAGGAACGTGAGCCCCGCGGCCGAGAAACTCGCGAGCGCTAGCATCAGGCCCTCAAACTGCCGGAGCCGCGAGATGGCGAACGCCATGATCGCCAGCCAGATCACGCTGATCGTGGTCGGTGCCACCCAGCGACTGGGACGCCGACGCCGCGCGACCCTTCGGTTCTCGCGTAACGGCCGGCTCACCCGGATTCTCCCAGCGGCACCACGCAGGCGGCCGGACCTTCCGCGGTCTGAGCCTCGGGAAGCCAGATCGTAAAGGTCGCGCCGCGGTCGGTGTTGTTGCGTGCCGTGATCCGACCTGACTGCTCCTTGAGAATCTGGGCAGCCAGGTAGAGACCGTAGCCGGTGCCTTCCTCACGCGTGGTGAAGAACGGCTCGAAGATCCGCTCGAGAAAGGTGTCGGGGATTCCCGTCCCCTGGTCGATCACGTCGATCGTGACCCACGAGCCCTTTTCGTCGCGTGTCGTCCCGGTCCGCGCAAGGATCTGACCTCGCTGTCCACTGCGCGCGATTGCCTCGCGGGCGTTGCCCAGCACGTTGAGCAGGACCTGCATCAGCCGGCCGGCATCACCGTGGACCGCCGGGAGCGGCCGGTCGCAGTCCAGCTCGACCCGGACGGCCCCGTCGCCGGGCGGCATCCCCTTGACGAACAGATCCACCGCCTCGCGGAGTACGTTCGCCGGGTCGATCAGCCGCATCTCGCCGGACGAATCCCGGACCGCCGCCATCAGGTGATCCAGGCGAACCTGGAGCAGCCGCGTGCTCCGGATGATCGAGTCGATCCACTGGGCCTGCTCGCCCTCAGACCCGGTCTCCATCCTCAGAAGCTCGGCATTGCCGCGGATGACCGACAGTGGACCCCGGATCTCGTGCACGATCCCCGTGAGCAGACGGCCGACCTGAGCGAGCTGCTGATTGAGCATCGCCAGTCCCGAGATCTGGCGGAATTCGATCAGCCGGCGCACCCGCCCGAGGATGATCTCGCTCGCTGAGTCCTTCGCCACATAGTCGTCAGCCCCGGCGTCCAGGCCCGCCACCACGTCGGTGTCATCATGTCGGACGGTCAGCATCAGCACCGGCACGTTCGAGATCTCACGTTCCGAACGCACCGCCCGGCAGACGTCGAACCCGCTCATGTCGGGGAGATTGATGTCCAGGATGAGGACATGCGGCCGGAGCAGGCAAGCCTGGTGGATGGCTTCGCGGCCGCGAGCGACCTCGTGGACGCTGTACCCGGCGCGGCTGAGGATCGTCCGCAACAATGCACGATCGGCCGAGCTATCGTCCACGATCAAGACCGTTCCGCTCATCGTCCGCCGCTCCGCAGCCCCTCTGGGCGATTCCGCCAGTACCGCTTTAACGGTATAATATGGTAAGCGCCCCGTACAGGGACAATTGCAGCGGACTCGACGGCCCGGCGGTCCCGGGAGCGTGCCGTCCCATGGCGAGCGACCCGGATGAAGGCTTCACGGTCGTCCTCACAGGAAGATCTCTCACCGCGATGACTACCACGGCCACGATCGGTCCCACCACCGGCATCACGTCCCTTCCCTTCGAGCCGTATCGCGATCGTCCGGATGACGAGCTGCGCCAACGCATTCTGGCGGTCAAGGAGGAGCTCAGCGACGCGCTTCTGATCCTCGGTCACCACTACCAGCAGGACGAGGTCATCCAGTTCGCCGACATGCGAGGCGACAGCTACAAGCTCAGCCAGCTCGCCGCCCAGAGTCAGACCTGCCGGTCCATCGTGTTCTGCGGCGTTCATTTCATGGCCGAGACGGCCGATGTCCTCTCGCGCGATGAGGTCGCCGTCTATCTGCCCGACCTGGCCGCCGGATGCAGCATGGCCGACATGGCCGACCTGGAATCGGTCGAGGCAGCGTGGCAGGACCTCTCCGACCTGGTTGACACCAAGGATATCACCCCGGTCACCTACATCAATTCATCGGCCGACCTGAAGGCCTTCTGCGGACGTCACGGCGGGATCGTCTGCACCAGCTCGAATGCCCGCGCCGTCCTGGAATGGGCGTTCGCCCGCCGTAGCCGAGTGCTGTTCTTCCCTGACCAGCACCTCGGTCGCAACACGGCTCGGACGATGAATGTGCCGCTCGAGCAGATGCCCGTCTGGGACCCCAGGCGGCCGCTGGGCGGCAATACGGCGGATTCGCTCCGATCCAGCCGGGTCATCCTCTGGCGCGGTCACTGCTCGGTCCACCAGCGGTTCCGGCCCGAGCACGTCGCTCAGTTCCGCCAGCGATTCCCCGCCAGCCGAATCCTCGTCCACCCGGAATGCACGATGAAGGTTGTCGAGGCGGCCGATCTCGTCGGCTCAACCGAGTTCATCATCAAGACCGTGCAGCAGGCCCCCGCCGGCTCGGTTTGGGGCATCGGCACCGAGCTTCATCTGGTCAATCGCCTCGCGCACGAACACCCCGATCAGACCATCCAATTTCTGTCCCCGATGGTCTGCATGTGCGCCACCATGTACAGAATCGACCTGCCGCACCTCGCGTGGTGCCTGGAAAACCTGGCACGGAATACGCCGGTGAACCGCATCCGGGTCGATTCGGAGACGGCCCACTGGTCCCGCGTGGCTCTTCAGCGGATGCTGGAGGTGAATTGAAACGGCGGGAACCAGGTTTTGCTTTCATGGTGGCATGACAGCGAGTCGAAGATCATGGCAGTGAAGATGAAGACGAAGACGATGCCGACGACCTCGACGGATGACGTCGAGCGGATCGTCCATGCCGGGCACTGGAACCCATTCTCGATCCTGGGCCTCCATGACGCGCCGGGGGAGGGAGACTCGAGCCAGTCGTGGGTTGTGCGGGCGTTCTTGCCCGAGGCACGCTCGGCCTGGGTCGTCGACCTGGCCGGGGGCGAGCCGGGCAAGCCGGTCCCGATGGAACGGATTCATCCCGACGGGCTGTTCACGACGGTCTTCACCGGCCGGCCGGAGGTGTTTCCATATCGACTGCGGGTCGAGAACCACGAGGGCCATTCCTGGGAGTTCGTCGACCCGTATGCGCTCGGACCGGTGCTGACCGACTTCGATCTGCACCTGCTCTCGGAGGGTACGCATTACCGCAACTACGAGCGTCTGGGAGCCCACATCCGCGACCACGAGGGGTTCCGGGGCGTCCATTTCGCCGTGTGGGCCCCGAATGCGCAGCGGGTGAGCGTCGTCGGGAACTTCAACCACTGGGACGGCCGCCGCCACCCGATGCGCAGCCGAGGCTCGAGCGGCATCTGGGAGATCTTCATCCCGGACCTTGGCCAGGGCGAGGTCTACAAGTACGAGATCAAGAGCCAGCACAATGGCTATCTCGTCGAGAAATCCGATCCCTACGGCTTCGCGGCGGAGATGCGCCCGAAGACCGCGTCCATCGTCTGGGATATCGGCCGTTTTCGCTGGAACGACGACGAATGGATCAAGCACCGGGCTGAAAAGCAGGGACTCGATGGGCCGGTGGCGATCTACGAGGTCCACCTCGGCTCGTGGAAGCGGAAGGGCGAGGAGGGGGGCGGGTTTCTCAGCTACCGCGAACTGGCCGAGCAACTGGCGGCGCACCTGGAGCATACCAACTTCACGCACATCGAACTCCTGCCGATCACCGAGCATCCGTTCGACGGGAGCTGGGGCTATCAGCCCGTCGGCTACTTCGCGCCCACATCGCGGCACGGGACGCCCGAGGATTTTGCCTATTTCGTCGACTACCTGCATGCGCACGGCTACGGTGTGATTCTCGACTGGGTGCCCGCTCACTTCCCCAGCG
>JAKAUH010000772.1 GCA_021818605.1 Planctomycetota bacterium | reverse complement strand
TGATTCATCGTCATCTCGATTTTCTGTCCAAGCGAGGACATCTCATGCGCATGCCCCATTCGCGGCGGAGCTTCCTGGGCGCAGTGTCGGCGGCCGCCTCGGCGGTCGGTCTCGGCGGAGGCGCCTCGCGGGCGGCTGGCGACGATACGCCCGCCCTCCTGGGCGGCAAGAAGGTGCGCCGCGAGCGGTTCACCGCCTGGCCGATCCTCGCCGAAAACGATGAAAAGGCGTGGATGGCCGTCCTCCGCAAGAAGAAGTGGTGCCGGATCGACGGCGACCTCGCCGAGAAGTTCGAGCAGACCTGGGCGAACATGCTGGGCGCGCGGCACTGCATCGCCGTCGCGAATGGGACGAGCGCGCTGATCACCTCGCTGGCCGCGCTGGGAATCGGGCCGGGCGACGAGGTGCTGGTCTCGCCGTACACGTTCGTCGCAACGGTCAATGCGATCCTGGTCCACCACGCGCTGCCGGTCTTCGTCGACACCGATCCCGAGACGTTCCAGGTCGACGCCCGGCTGCTCGAGTCGTCGATCAACGAGCGCACGGCCTGCCTGCTGCCGGTGCACATCGGCGGCTCGGCGGCCGACATGGACGGCGTGCTCGCCGTCGCCGGGCGGCACCGGCTGCCGGTCGTCGAGGATGCCTGTCAGGCCGCGCTGGCCGAGTGGAAGGGGAAGAAGCTCAGCACGCTGGGCGACCTGGGATGCTTCAGCTTCCAGGCGTCGAAGAACCTGAACTCGGGCGAGGGCGGCGCGATCCTGACGAACGACGACCGTCTGGCCGGCGAGTGCCGGAGCTTCCAGAACAACGGCCGCGCGACGGTCGGCGGGCTGGACTATTCCCGCAGCGGCGCTAATCTGCGGATTACCGAGTTCCAGGCGGCGTTACTGGCGACGCAGCTCACCCGGCTGGAGGAACAGTCCCGCCGCCGCGAGCAGAACGCAGCGTATTTGACGAGCCTGCTCAAGGAGATCCCCGGCATCACCCCCGCGCGGATGTACGAGGGCTGCACGCGGAACGCCTATCACCTCTACATGCTCCGCTACGACCCGGCCGGCTTCGAGGGCCTGCCGCGGGAGCGGTTCCTCAAGGCCCTGAGCGCCGAGGGAATCCCCTGCTCGGCCGGCTACAGCCCGATGTACCACGAGTCGTTCCTGAAAACCACGCTGGAATCGCGCCCCTTCCGCGCCGTGTACTCATCAAAGCGGATCGCCGACTACTTCGACCGCATCCGCTGCCCGGCCAACGACCGGCTCTGCGACCAGGCGGTCTGGCTGTTCCAGACGCTGTTCCTCGGCCCGCGATCGGACATGGACCAGATCGCCGACGCGGTGCGGAAGATCCACAAGAACGCGGGGCGGCTGAAGGCGTGAGCTCCGGAAGCAGGGGCATCCCCGGGCGAGGCCAGGGGGATGGCGTCAGGTGGGCATCGCTCACCGGTCGAGGCCTCGAGCTGGTGGGCAATGCCCACCCGAAAAGACGGTGCCGGAGCCTTGCGGATCAGACGGAATCTCACACGTCACACAAACTCACCGCCTGCCGCAGGCCCTCCAGCGGGTTGCGGGTCGGGATGAACTCCTGGCCGACGTGACCCTCGTAGCCGATCTCCAGCAGCGCCTCCATGATCGGCCTGTAGTTGATCTCCTGCTTATCATCCAGCTCACCGCGGCCGGGGTTGCCGGCGGTGTGCACGTGGCCGATGACGTCCCGGTGCGGAGCTGGTCTTTCTTGTCGACGGGGACGGTGTTATGCTGTCCAGCAGTGGACTGCACAACCGCCCTGTCCGAGAGGACACGACATGAATCCCGAATCGATCCGCAGCCTGATCCTCGGCGGCGAGCTATCCCCGCCCTACGAGATCCACACCATCGGCGGCAAGAGCTATCGGATCGAGTCTGCCGCCAACGTCTTCGCGCCGGAAGCGTTCCCCGACCTGCTGGTCGTCGCCGTCCCGCATCGGGGCATAGCCCTGGTCGGCCTCAACTCGATCGCCTCGATCGATGCCGAGCACGAAACCGCGGGGACGACCAGGGCCCGATCCTGACCCCGTTCCCGATCCCGGCGTGATTCTGCTCGGGCGGGACAACGGGGGGGCACCGGGACATTCTTAAATCACTCCAATGGTTGGGCAATCGGGAGAATCCTCCCGCGGGCGGCCTGCCTCAATCGACGGGCCAAACAGCCCCGGGTGACCCGATCCGTCCCGGCCCCGGACCGCCGGGCCGATCGGGCCCGCGAGCCTCCTTCGCTCGACCCTGCCGCCGGCCCGCTGTGCCGCCGGCCGGAGACCGACGGACCTCACACTCCCGGCCGCTGGGACCCGGAACGGGGCGAGGTGCGCTCCTGAAGGGTCGGCGTCCAGGGGTCGGGGGGCCGAGACGTGGGCGAGCGAGTTTCGTACCCCCCCACCCCGGACTTGACCGCTGGTCGTCCCTCCTCGAACCGACCCCGCCCGCGCCCGAAAGGCGAATTTCCCAGGGTTGGGGCGTGCCGGCGCGAACTTAACAGGAGAAGGCGAGTGGGGTAGAATGAACTGGGCAAGTGTGGATCTACCGGCGGGTGCGACAGCGGACAGAGAGGACATCGGAGAACGGGGTGACGTCGACGAGAGCACAGCTCATTGTCGGGATGTCGTCCCGAGATCGTCCCGCGAGCTGACCGCGAGACCGATCATGGCCGCACGCGACGAGGAGCGAGCATGAACATCAGTTTCGATCTACCGCCCCATATCGAGCAGGAGATATCCGCCAACGGGGCCGACCTGAGCGGCGAAGCCCGCGAAGCCTACCTTGTCGAGCTTTACCGCCAGGACCGCATCACCCATCACCAACTCGCCGAAGCTCTGGGATTCAGTCGCCTTGAGGCGGAAGGGGTCCTGAAGCGGCATGAGGTCTCATCCGGCGTGACGGCCGAGGAGATGCGAGCCCAGGCCGCAGCCTTGCGGGAGGGCCTGCGGGAGCGACCCCTCGAATGATTGTTGTCTCCGACACGACGCCGCTCAACTACCTCATCCTCGTCGATTCGGTCCATGTGCTCCCGAGCCTGTTCGTCCGGGTCCATGCCCCCTCGGCGGTCATCGCCGAGCTCTCGCACAGCAAGGCCCCGGAAACCGTTCGGCGATGGTCCGCGAGCCCACCCGAGTGGCTCAAGGTCCAGGACCCGACGACGACCGACGCCTCGCTGAAACTGGGGAGCGGAGAGACCGCAGCCATCGCGTTGGGCCAGGAGTTGAAGGCCGATTGGATCCTAATCGATGAGCGAAAGGGTACGCGGGAGGCTCAGGGCCGGGGACTTCGAGTCGCTGGCACGCTCACGATCCTCGAGGAGGCCGGGGCAAGGGGACTACTCGACTACCAGCAGACGATAGACCGCCTGGTGAGCGAGACGACTTTCCACCTCACCGATCAAGTCCTAAAGGACTCCGAGCAGCGCTACCGGGACCGGCAGGGGGAGCTGGCCTAAATGGCCTTCGCTCCAGCCCCCCTTTAGCGTTCCGATCCCTATTCGCGTTCCGCGATCGCATCGGCGGCCTGGATGGCTTGCCCGAACGCGGCGCGCGCCGATTTCCGGTCGTGCACGCGGACCCGAAGCGTCGCGATTGCCACGAACATCTGCGCCTTCGACCGGGCATCGCGCAGGTCCGTCACACTCCGCTCCGCCTCCGCCAGAATCGGGAGCAGCATGGCCTTCGAGGGCTCCGGCTGCTGACCCGGCGCCCTCCGCGGCCCGGCTGTCTTCCCTGCCGGGACGGCCCCAGCCGTCCCGGATCCTTGCTGACGAGCATACAGGGGAT
>JAKAUH010000230.1 GCA_021818605.1 Planctomycetota bacterium | reverse complement strand
GACCGGCGTGGCACCGGCCCTTCAATTCGAAGAGGATGTCCTTCTCGGGCTCGCCGATCCCGTTTGCTCCCGAACGGCGTCGGGGCTCGGCCCGATGGTTCAGGATGTGGTCCATCCCATGCCATCGCTCCATCGCGACGTCGAGCCCTTCGAGGAGGATCGTCCGGTACGTCTCCAGGGCCTCGATCAGGCTGCTCTTGCCCGACCCGTTGTTGCCGATGAAGACGGTCAGCGGGGTGAGCTTGACGGAGCCGCTCCGGCGCACGGCCTTGAAGTTCTCGATCCTGACGGACCGCAAGAGAAACGAGCCGGCCATCGAATAAAGCCTCGCACGAATGTGACTTCAGCAGAGTATTTCACCTGGGCAACGTCGCGAGAGGTCCAGAACCTTTCTGGTCTGTGGGCCGGGAAGCGCCTGCGCCCCGCTTCATCTCAACCCGGTCGTGGTCCGCGCCGTCCGAGACCTCCAGGGTCTGCCGAAGCGCCGGGAGGAGCGATTGATCGATGTTGTCGAAAATTCGCGGCATCGTGACTCGCCGAACGGGCCGGACGGGGATCGGGTTGAGGAACCGGTGCCAGAACAGAACAAGGATAGCGGAAAAACCTGGACCAGGCCGCGCCTTGGTGATTCTCTTGCCGGCCGGGACAGGCACAGGGCCTCACGAGGAATTCGTCGCCGATGTCCTCGGCGTGATGCAGACGAAGGCGCCGAACACGCCGAACTCGGCTGGATTCGTGGTCAGGAGGGACTGGATGCCGGCCTGTCGGTAGGTCGCGGCCAGGAGCGTGTCCGGTCCATCAGCCGCTTTCGGCCCAGGGAGAACTCGTGCAGCCAGGCGAGGAACGGCCGGGTCGCGGCGTCGTCGGGGAACACGCGCACGACCTCGCTCGCCGTCCACCACTCCTCGGCAAGTTGCCGGGCGGCCGTCATCTCGAGCGGCTGTGCGAAACGACGGGAGTCGGTCACGATGTGGATGAACTCGGCCAGGACCTGCGGGGCCACCGCGATGAGGCCGCCCGCCGACAGCAGCCGGGCCAGCGTTTCCCGGGCAAGGGCAGGCTCGGCGTGCTCCTTCAGCTCACCGCCGCCGCGTCCAGGAAGCCAGTGTCCAGCCCGTGAATCATGACCGGCCTTCCAGCATCTTGTCGAGCAGGTCGTCCTCGTCCGTCAGCGGGCGCAGGGCGGCGTGCAGGCTCACCGGCGCGATGTTCAGGATGCCATGCGATCGCGCGATGCCTGGCGATGCGCCGGGTGCCAGCACGGTCACCTCCTGGCCTTCCGGCAGCCGCACGCCGTTGGCCAGCACCACGACGCCGTCCTTGACCTGTCCCCCGGCAACCATTTCCGACCTCGTTCTCAAGGAGACTCGACTCCTGAAGCTTACCACCGGGAATCCGAGGGCGAAAGTCGGAACAGCACGCGAACGCCCGAACAACACCCGGCCGTACGGTCAGGCCCCGGCCGGGTTCGGAAAGCCGGGAATCTCCGGCCGGGGACGTTGGATTTCTCGGGCCTTCCGAGATCGTGAACGGATCGCAGACCGCCCAGTCTTCCCATCGGTGGGCAGCGCCGGGCCCGGCCAGCGGACCGGCAGGAGCCAGCCGGGACAGGACAGGACATGGCGGCCGGGACGGGCGAGAGCCACCGGCCGGCGCGCTCCCACGGCCTGGCGTGGTTCGCATCGGGCACGATCAGCAATCCACGTCGTGCCGTCTGTTGGCTCGACGTCGGTCCCTCATGTCGGCAAGTCCAGTTGCTCCAGACGCGTGAGCCATCGGCCAAAGTGAGGGCAGGCCGCGCGCAGGCGCGGCAATCCGATGTCGTGGGCCAGCAATGGACCGGCCACGTTCTCATCGTACTCGGGAACGCGCTGGAAGATGCGAGCCTTCGGGTGTGACTGGTGCCCGTGGTTGATGTCTTCGGGGGACTCGTACGCCTGGCACTCGTCGTCGAGCTGGCTGATCCCGCCAGCCCGAGCCGGATAGAGGCCCTCGATCCGCGCGGCGTCGGTCAGGACCAACGCCTCGAACTCGTGGACCTGAAGGTGGGGGATGAAGCGAGCATCGCCGACGGCCTCGCTCAACGACTGCTCCAGCGCCTCGGCCTGCTCCCACCCGGTCTGTCTGGCCATGCCTGCCTCATAGCCGGGGAAATCGTGCGGGAGGTGGTAAAGGTCCACCATCATGGAAAAACGGGCGTCGTCGGATTGGTCCTCCCTGAGCCAGATGCGGATGTCCCTCAACGTGTGCCCAAACGTGTGAAGCAGTCCTCCGCTCGGGATTCGCCCACGCCAGCGACTGTGCAGTCCCGTCAAGCGAGGACGGGTTAGAAACACGTTGAAGCCCGCGAGGTGGCCTTGCAGGACACTGATCGCGAACTCCTGCTCGGTCTGCCCCTCGACGGTCAGGTAGAGCCGCTTCATCCGTACGGCCCTCCGCCGACCACGTTCTTCTCCCAGATCTCGCCGAGAGTGTACTCGTCGCGCCATGCGGCCAGCTCATCCGCGGAGAGGCGCTTGAACTCGGAGGCGCCGGAGCGGCAATTGACGACCACCACGTCCTCGGGCTCGAAATGATCGAGGAAGACCGACGACTGGGTGGCGAAGACGACCTGGCAATGCAAGGACGCAGCCCGCGCCATGCCGGCGAGGATCTCGAGCGCCGCCGGATGGAGGCCCAGTTCCGGCTCATCCAGTGCGATCAGGAGCGGCAGCCGTTCCTCGGGCTGGAGGAACAACGTCGCCAGCGCGATGAAACGGAGCGAGCCGTCGGAGAGCTGATGAGGGCCGAACTCGTAGGATCGTCCCTTGTGGGTCCAGTTCAGGAAGATCTGCTGGGGGTTCAGCGAGCTCGGCTCCAGCACGAAGTCCTCGATGTCCGGGACCATCTGCCGCACCGCCGCGGTGATCCGGCGGTACGCGGCGGGATACCTCATTTTGTAGAGGTACAGGACGGCCGCCAGGTTGCCGGCGTCCGGATACAGGAACCGGTTGGCCTCGATGTAGCTGGGCCGCCGGACGGCGCTGCGCTCCGAGGTATCGTGGAAGTGGAAGAGCCGGCAGGAACGGAGCAGCTCGAGCGTCTCCGTGGATACCGGGTCCAGAGGCGGGAACAGTTGACCGTCGGCGCGGATCAAGTTCGACTCCGAGTGCCCGGCCCCCAGGTCAACGACACTGGTACGTCCGGCCCCGTCTCGCCGGACGACCACGCGCTCCTGCGTGAAGACCAGCGACGCCGACGCGGTCGCGGCCCAGCGAGCGACGTAGCAGGTCTCTCCGGCGTCCGTCTCAAAGGTCAACTCCAGCTCGGCGGCGGGGGTCTCACGCGACCCGTAATGGAGCAGGCTATCGGCGTAGCCGTTGATCGCAACGTAGTTGCGCAGCCCCGGCGTGGCGGCGAACAGGACGTCCAGGAGCTTGAAGAGTGACAGCAGATTGGACTTGCCCGCCCCGTTCGCCCCGATCACCACGGTCAGCGGCGAAAGCTCGATCGTCTGATCCTTGATCGACTTCCAGCCCGCCACTCGGATTCGCTTCAGCATCGGCATGGGGGTGTTCCGGACGTCGATGGGACATCGCCGTTCTGGTGCTGCGACGGGCCAGTTCGATCCGCACTCGGCCGGTCGGGTGCGTCGTTGCGGGCATGTCGCCGCGCCACAGCGGCCCGCCAACCCTTCCATTGTGCCCTTCCCGCCCCTTCGTTCAACCCCGCTGCGATCGATCGCCGGGTCGGCCCACACAAACCCGGCTGTACGGGCACGCCCCGGCCGGGTTCGGAAAGCCGGGAATCTCCCGAGGAGGACG
>JAKAUH010001172.1 GCA_021818605.1 Planctomycetota bacterium | reverse complement strand
TCCGATCTTGAGCCGCGGATCCTGCGAGAGGCCATACGCCTCGCACAGCACCATCGTGGCGATCCCGTGAGAATACATCCAGGCCATGCCTGGCGGCCCGATGAACAGGTTGCCGTCTTGCTGCTGATGGTCGACCAGCCAGGCGATCCCGCGCCGGACGGCGTCCTGGTGCCGGCTCTTGACCGTGTGGATGTACCCGGCGCCCAGGAGCGGCAGCAGGGCCAGCCCGGTAGCGGCCGTGTCCGACTCCATCGCCCCCGCGTGCGGGCAGGGTATGCCCTGGCACTGGGCCTGGTAATTGAGACTCCACGAGCCGTCGGCCCGCTGATGGCGGACGATCCAGTCGAGTCCGTCCTCGACGGATTTCTCCGAGCGGGCCGTGCCCCCTTCGCGGCGGACCAGCTTCGCCCGCGACATTCCCTGCCGCCCCGAGAACGGCGCCGAGATATGCACGCCCAGCTCGGGGAACTTCATCCCGATCATCGTGGCGTTCTTGACTTCAATCATCGGCGTCGGCGCGGCGAAGCGGGGTGTGTACTGCTCGAGCGAGCGCATCGCGGGCTGCCCCGCGAGCTTCAACTGCGGGTCGGGGTCGAACCCGATCGAGGGGGGATCCGGGGTCGTCTCGGTCGTGAACGGGTCGCCCGCCTGGCTGGCGTTGACCAGCGATTCGACCTCGCCGATCTGGGTGTCGATCAGCTCGCCGGAGATGCTCACCTCCGGTCCGCTGGCGCCTCGCGACCAGCGGAGGATGACGGCGAGGATCACGATCAGCAGAAAATGGAGCAGCACGCTCATGCCCCAGGACGGGACCGAGCGGAGGGTCTCGGGGTCGAATTCTCCTCGCCCTAGCCGCTCCCATCGGCCCTGGATGGCCTGTTTCCATGATCCGACCGGCTGGACCTTGGCCATCGGCATTCTCGCCCGTGAGATGGGGGACTGGACGTGGCGACTCCACGACGAACAAGCTCATTATAGGCAAGCGAATCCAGTGCCTGCCAGCGCGCGCCTTGACAACTCCGGGTTTTCCGCAGGGTTGCTGTCCGGCCTCCGGTGCCGTCAGCGCACGGGCCTGCTGGCGATTGTTCCATGAGTGCCGGAGTCGGCGGGAAGATCGCCGAGGTCCCACGACAGGATGCCGCCATCGGCGCTCAGGGCCACCAGGCTCCGGCCGTCGTGCGAGACTCCCAGGCCGCGAAGCTGGGCGGACTGGCTGTCGAGCCGGCCGAACTCGCGGCCGGATTCGAGCGACCAGAGCCGGACGATGCCCCCGCCGTCGGCCACGGCCACCGTGTGAGGGTCCGGCCCGAAGGCGATGAGGCCGGGCCAGGGCGACTGTCCCTCCAGGCTCCAGACCTGGGTGCTGGTCGCGACGTCCCAGACTCGGACCCAGCGCTCATTCGGATTCGACGAGACGAGCAATCGGCCGTCGGCCGAGGCCGCGAGCGAGACGATCGGTCCGTCCGATTCCCGGATTGTTCGCGTGGGCCGGCCCGATTCGAGGTCCCACACGAGGATCGTTCGGTCCGCCCTTCCCCCCGTCGCCAGGGTCCGGCCGTCGGGGAAAAAGGTGAGGCTCGAGACGGGGGACCTGTGTCCCCGCAAGGTTCGCTGCTCGCGCTCGGCCTCGATGTCCCAGAGGATGACGGCGTTCGACCGCGCGAACGCGGCGGCCAGAATTCGGCCGTCGGGCGAAAGTCGCAGTTCGGACGTTCCGCGGATCGGGATCACCCGGCGAAGGCGGGCACCACCCCGGCTCAGGTCGTAAAGCTCAACCTCGGCGATATCTCCGCCAATCGCGAGCGAGCGCCCGTTGGCCGACAGGGCAATGGCTGGCGTGTGCCAGTGGTCGGCACGCAGGAGCTGGACGCTTCCATCGGTCGGGTCGCAGAGCCGGATGCTCCCATCGATGTGGGAAGAGGCAATTCGACTCGCGCCGTCGGCCATGGCGAGTCTCCAGCCCTGGGAACCGATCGAGCCCCAGGCCAGTTGCCTCGGAGCGCGGCCGTCGGTCGGCGAACCGACAGGAACCCAGGGCAGGGCGACGAGGAGCGCCAGGAGCCAGGCGAGCCGCCTGCGGTCAAACGCCGCGAACCGGGCCCGACCCGCCAGCGTCCGATGGCGGCGCAATCCGAAATCGTCGAGGGCCGGAGCTTCCTCGGCTTCGTCCCATTCCATGATTCGTTTCCTCTTGTGGCCTCATGTCTTCGATGGTGATCCGGGGAATGCATCTCGGGCCGCGCGGATCTCGACGATCGCCGCGGCACTGATTGGCTATTAAGAAAAAGTCGCCCGGATGTTACAGACGAGACCGAATTTTTTCGGAGACGCCATTTCATGCGCATGGCGATCCCTCACGGTGGGCGTTAGTGAGACCTCGCCGTCACCGTGGTGGCTGGTCGCCCGTCAGCGGAATGAGGGATTGACGGGACGCTACTGATAGGGAACGTGGAGTTCCGTCCGAGGAGACATCGGCGTCCCGCTCGTGGACGGATTTGGGAGAAGTCGGGCTCGGACGATGGCCCCGTGCGGTGGGCTTGTCGACGTCGTCGGGCCGGTCGCATCTTATCCGGCCGGCGATCTCATGCGGGTCAGGTCAGGTCAGGTCGGGCCTGGCCTGGCCTGGTCGGGTTGATCCGCGCGCCCGCTCACATGAGAAGTGTGGATGATCGGCAAACGATGAATCCTGGTGCGACCCATGATTCTGTCGCGGGTGATCCCGCAGTTGGCGCGTGATCGAACGGCCGCCGTTCTTGCCGCATCTCTGCTCAGAAAATCCTCTGCTGGGGCGATCATTTCTCGATCGCTGGCCGCGGTCTGACGTCACCGGGAACGAGTCCCATGCACCAGCGAACCTGCTCGAGCCACATCGTTTGCATCTCGGGCCGCTCCCAGGCGTCAGACGAGTGGCCCAGGCCGTTGTAGACGACTCGGCCCTTGCCGTAGGCGCGGGCCCACGCAACAGCGAAGTCGCCGTCCTTGCGGCGGATGCCCTTGCGGGCGAGGTCGAGCTTGCGGGAATCGAGGCGGAGCAGCACGCGCACCCGATCGCGCGAGAAGTCCTTGACCTGATAGATCTCGTCCCGCAGGGTGAACGCGCGGGGAAGATGACGCAGGCCGGGGAACCTGGGGTCCTCGACGATCAGCGGTGCCTCGAAGACGCCCCAGGGGTGGCCGTCGTAGTAGCCGCCGAGCATCTCGCCGTACTCACGCCACGAGGTGAACGTGATGGCCGCGCTGTGGATACCCAGAAAGCCCCTGCCGTCGTCACGGACGAAGGCCAGCAGGTCGGCCTTCTGCGAGGCGTCCATGTCGAGGTCGCCGTCGGTGAAGAAGGCGACCGCGTCAAAGTCGTCGAGGTTCTTCGCGCCATACTTGAGGGGCTTCCTCGTGATGGCGGCGCAGTCGGTGCGGAAATACGTATCCCAGCCGCCACGGGTACGGCCGAGGTTGTAGAGGGTGACCATCGCCGTCGAGATCGTCTCGTGCTGATAACCCTTCGCCTGGCCGACGACCAGCAGGCGCCGCTTCCTCGCCTGAGACTTCTCCTGTTCCTGGCCAGCGGCCGTGCCGGCGACCGCCAGAACGAGGGCAAGCGTCATAATGCGTTGACTGGTCATCGGGCATGCTCTCCTCTCGCCGATTTCACCGTCCGACTGTTGCGCCAGCCTCGCTCTCAACGATCGCGCGCATGAACTCGGCGGCGAGGCGGGCCTGCGCGTCGGCGTACTCGATGCCCACGGTCTGGCCGTTAACCACCGGGAGCTGGTGGCACAGCTCGTAACCGATGTAGCCGTCGTAGC
>JAKAUH010000434.1 GCA_021818605.1 Planctomycetota bacterium | reverse complement strand
GGCGGTCCCGACGGCCGGATGGCCGGCGACTGCGCGGCTTGCGACCGATACGATGCCGGCGATTGCACCACGTGCGACGGATATGCCGCCGGTGATCGGAGCATTCGCGCCGGATGCGCAGCCGGTGCCGTCACACCGGGGATCGCCAGCATCGGCCGCGTCTCGGGTCGGACCGGCGGAGACACGACGCGAGCAGGCGTCGGCGTCGGGGTCCTCGTGGCTCGCGTCCCAGCACCGGCCGAGGCCGAGGTCGTCGCCGGCTTCACCGTGGACTTCGCTCTGGCCTCGCCGGACGACGCGGGCGCGGACGCGGGCGCTGAGCCAGCCTCGGATTTCGGCCCTTCGAGCGACGGCGCCTCCAGCGGTGGCGGATCCTGCGCGGGGGCCAGGCCCGCGAGACCCAGAATGAGGCCGAGCGACTGCAACGTCACCGACACGTGCCTGGACATCAGGGCGGTCTCGTATCGAGTGGGGTTCACGATGCACGGGTTTCAAGACGTCTCAAGTCGTATCATCGGCTGAAGGCCGGCCCGAACATGCGTTTTTTGACCAGGGTTACAGGACGACGGGGCCAGCAGCTTGCATCATCCGGCAACACAGCGTTAGATTCACCAGTCCGGCGCGACGTCGACGCCTTGCCCGAACGCGGCGCCTCTGGCCCGTTTCCGTCCCGTGCACCTGCATCTCGAGGTCAACCATGACCGCTGCAATCCCTACGAACAGCGACCTGAAGATCACCGCCGTCGAGGCGATCTACCTGCGATTACCGCAGGTGAAGACCCAGTGCGACAGCGGCCAGGATGCCCTGATCGTCAAGGTCACGACCGACGCCGGAATCGTCGGCTACGGCGAGGTCGACTCCAACCCGATGGCCGCCAAGGGGTGCATCGAGGGGCCGTTCTCGCACACCACGGCCACCGGACTGGCCCAGGTGCTGATCGGCGAGGATCCGCTCCGAACCGAGTACCTCTGGCACAGGATGTACCGGGCAAATATCTACGGCGGCCGGCGCGGAATCGCCATCCACGCGATGAGCGGCATCGACCTGGCCCTCTGGGACATCAAGGGCAAGGCGCTCGGCTTGCCGGTCTGGAAGCTGCTCGGCGGCGGGTTCACGAGGTCGCTCAGGGCCTACGCCAGCTCGCTCTTTGGCGAGACCCCGGCCGAGACCGGCCGCCGCGCCCGTCGGTTCGCCGACCAGGGATTCACCGCGGTCAAATTCGGCTGGGACCCCATGGGCCAGGACGCCGAGACCGACGTCGCGCTCGTCCGCGAGGCCCGCGCGGGACTCGGACCCGACCGGGACCTGATGATCGACGCCGGCCTCGTCTACGACGCCAAGACCGCGATCCAGCGCGCCCGGGCATTTGAACCCTACAACCCATTCTGGTTCGAGGAACCCCTGTTGCCCGACGACTATCTCGGCTACGCCAGGCTCGCCGCGGCCAGCCCGCTCCGGATCGCCGCGGGCGAGGAGGAATCCGAGCGCAAGAGCTTCCAGCAGCTCATGGATGTCGGCCAGGTCGACATCATCCAGGTCGACCTGACCCGCTGCGGCGGGTTCACCGAGGCCATCAAGATCGCCGCCATGGCCGCCGATCGCGGTATTCCCGTGGTTAACCACGGTTTCACCACGTATCTCAACGTCGCCGCCGCGCTCCACTACCTCGCCAGCATTCCCAACACCCTCGGGCTGCTCGAGTTCGTCGTCGAGGAGGGAACCACGTTGCGGCAGTCGATCACCGAGGTCATCCGCGCCCAGGACGGCCGCGTCGCCGTCCCCGATGCCCCCGGCCTGGGCATCGAGCTGAACCACGCCGGGATCGAGAAGTTCCGCGTGGGCTGATCGACCGGCGCTGAACCCCGTAGCCGCCGATCCGGTCACCACGAACCAGGAGTCCGCCCGTGTCGGAAGCCAAACGGATCATCGAAGCCCTGGGGCTCCAGCCGCACCCAATCGAGGGGGGCTACTTCCGCGAGACCTATCGCTCGGCCGGGCGGATCGCGCCTTCAGCACTGCCCGAGGGGTATTCCGCCGGCTCCGGCCGCTCATTCGGCACGGCGATCTACTACCTGCTGACCCCCGAGACCTTCTCGGAGCTGCACCGGCTGCCAACGGAGGAGGTCTTTCACCTGTATCTGGGCGGCCCCGTGCGGATGCTCCAGCTCTTCCCCGACGGCAATGGACGCGAGATCCTGATCGGCTCCGACGTCCTCGCCGGCCAGCAGCCGCAGATCATCGTCCCGCCCGGCGTCTGGCAGGGCTCGCGCCTCGAGTCGGGCGTCGAATTCGCCCTGCTGGGCGCGACGATGGCCCCAGGATTCGACTACGCCGATTACGACCAGGGGCAACGGAGTGTGCTCGCCGAACGCTACCCGAAGCATGCCCAGCGCATCGAGGAACTCACGAGATCCGCCTGAAGCATGGGGCCTGGACGTGACAGATCGGATGGGAGGACATTGATCGCGAAAAACGCGAAAAGGGCAGCCGCATTTTCCGGCTTCCCTTTTCGCGTTTCTCGCGGTTCGATCTTCTCGCTATCTGCCGACCGCGACCCGCTCCGCGACGGGGATCGCCTCGGCGCGGTCGAAGGAATGCTCGCGCTGCTGCCAGGACGGCAGAGCGATCGAGCCTTCGCGACCGCGGAGGAACTCGAGGTTGGGCCTGCGCAGACCCAGCCGGGCCGCCCAGGCACGCGGATCGAGCGCCCGGACGACCGCCATCGTCTCATCGGGGTCGAGGAACGCCAGGTACGTCGCGCACATCAGCTCGCCGAACCCGGGGATGTTCAGCACCGGGCGGATGCCGGCGTGCAGCACGATCCCGCCCAGAATCGCCCACCGCCGCGTCGGCCGGAACCACAGCCAGAACGCCAGCGCGAACTCGGCCAGGAGCGCGACGTGCGTCATGCCGTTGACCAGGAGCGGATACGCGCCCAGCCATTCCAGGTTGAAGAAGCCGAATTCCCGGTTGAACAGCACATAATGCGTTGCCGTGCCATCCATCCAGGTCGCGCCGTCGCACTTGATCACGCATGACTGAAAATACACCAGGCACATCTGCATCTGCAGCAGCCGCAGTGCCCAGGGGGTGATCAGCGGCTCGGCCTCGGTGCCGCGTTTCCTCGCCTCACGCAGCGCGTCGATCGAGTACGCCGCGCCGCATGGGCAGAGCATCACGTAGAACGACACGATCGCCGGCATGGCGTCGGGCCCGCCGTTTGAGGACGGGTTGCGGTGGTACAGCGAGAGGAACGCCAGCCAGAACACGATCGACATCGTGCGAGTACGCCAGCCGACGGTCAGGCCCACGGCCGACACCAGGGCGATCGCGTACACGACACGCGGCGAGATCGGGTCGTGGACATAATTCAACGGTGAGAACCGCAGATGCTCGACCTGGCCGCGCCACGTCGACCCAGCGGCCTCATACGCCTCGTTCCCCTGCAACAGCCCCTGGTCGGTGTACCAGAAATTGAACTCGACGGTCATCAGCAGCAGGTACGCCACCATCAGCACGCCGTAAACGATGCGGAACAGCCCCAGCGGACGCGCCGAGACCGGCGCGAACAGAAAGCGATTCCAGGCACGGATCGGATTCATGGCCGCACCTCCTTGGGCGACTGGAACTGGTAACGGTCGATCACCTCAGTGCGCCTGGGCGCCATCGGGTCGGATTTCCCCGTGCCGGGCGGCGGCGAGTCCTTGATCTCCACGTAGAGACAGACCCCCAGCGGGTACGCCTCGTCGCCCAGGCCGAGCTGGCGGACCGCGTGCCTCGCCGTGTACTCACGCTGGCGCTTGT
>JAKAUH010000085.1 GCA_021818605.1 Planctomycetota bacterium | reverse complement strand
CAGCCCATCCAGGAGATGCAGCCGCCGCTTACCGGGTTGTAGGAGGCTGCCGCTCCTGGCGGAAAGACATTGTTAGAGGTGTGGTAATTGTGGATCGCCAGGCCGATCTGCTTGAGATTGTTCGTGCACTGAGCGCGGCGAGCAGCCTCGCGCGCCGCCTGCACGGCCGGCAGGAGCAGGGCGATCAGGACGGCGATGATGGCGATGACCACCAGAAGCTCGATCAGGGTAAAGCCCTGACGACGATCAGGGACCTTCATGAGACACCTCGTCGCTGCGATTGGAGGAGAGAGGAGGAAGAATCCGGGACTTCGGGGGCGCCGGAGTCGCGGCAGCCGCCGGGCCGACCGGGCCCGGAGGGGACATCGACGTGATGTGCGGAGACTCGTGGGACGGATGTCCTGACGGTGGGGTCGATCGGGCGCCGGGAGACGCGCCCTCGTCGCTGATAAATTCCGGCGCTCGCTCATCCCCGGCCGCCAGGTAGAGGCGGCGGATCTGGTCGGCGTCGAGGGCCTGGGGATAGATCGCGATCTCATCGAGACGCCCATCCCAGTAGCCTGGCTCAATGGGGTCCGGCCCGTCTCCCGCCACGTTCAGCTTGGCCCCGACTCCGATCGACTCGAGCGACCCGGGCCGGAGGCCGGGATGCTCGGCCCGCGCGACTTCCAACCCGTTGCGATAGAGACGCAGGACCTTCCGGTCGACGACGAACGCGACCTGTTGCCAGCAGCCCGTGGGCAGCGGTCGTCCCTCCCGCGCGATGAATTCTCGCCCGTCCGCCTGGGCTGTGTGGATTTCCAGGTCGCCATCGTCGAGGTAAAGGCCGAAATGGAAGGAATTGTCCTCGGGCCGCCCCCACCTCTTGAGGATGCTGGCCCATCGCGGCCGGGATTCCGCCAGGACCCATGCCACCACCGACATGGACTCGCCGACCATCTCCGGCCGGAACGGGATCAGGGCATAATCGCCATGGCCCGGCCCTCGCAGCCGGAGCGACGAGCCGATGCGGCCCGGGAACCAGGACGTGCCATGGCCCGGGCCAGGGGTAAAGCGGCCGATCGCACGGGACGAACCGACCTCGAAGAGCGAATGGCCATCGAAGGTCGGCTCCATGTCCAGGTAGATCCGCGGCTTCATGGCCGCCGCAAGCCGGGAGTAGTCCGTCGCCGGCTCCTCGAGCCGCCGGAGGAACCGGGTGGCATCCACGTCGATCCCCGAAGGCGTGGCCGAGGCCCCGTCGACCCGCGTCGCGCTCGACGCGGTGAGCCGGACGGGGCGCACGTCGGTCTGCGACCGCGGCTGGACGATGACCTCGCCTCGGAAGACGTGCACCTCGGCGTTCGCCATCTGATCGACCTCGGCCGCGAATTCCGTCCCCAGGTCGATGAGGGTCGCGCTCGGTGTCTCGACGGTGAAGCCCTTGGCCGGTGCCGGCACCCTGGCCGTGAGCTTCCCACGCCTCAGGAGGACCCGGTTTTCCGAGAGGTTAAACTCGGCCGGCGCCATCATCAGCACCTCCGCCCCGCGCCGGAACGTCACCTGGACGATCCCCTCGATCAGGCGATACTCGCCGGCGCGCATCGACCCCTCCGGCCCAACGGACAGCCCGTCCGCGCCCAGGCGAACTCCCACGCTTCGAGACGACCGCGCGACGATCGGCCCGTGCGTCGAGGCGTCGAGTCCGGCACGGTCGGTCAGCCACCACCACCCAGCGATCGCGCCCATGGCGCCCGTCAGCACCATCGCCGCCGCCGCCAGCCCGACCCGGTGCCGACGACCGTTCGCCGTCCATCGGCAACGCTCCCCCTTCACCTTCAGGCGAATCCGCGGCAAGCGCCCGGTCTTTCCGCCATCGTTCACCCCAGCGGCCCGCCCGCCGCCCATCGTGTTATGAAGAGTCGCATGAAGACTCATGTACAGGATGTATCGGTCACGCCATTCCGGCGCCGACCGCAGAAGCTGATTCAGCCGGGCCATCTCGGTCGGCCCTAGCTCCGCATCGCAAAGCGCCGCCAGCAACCGCTCGAATTCCCGGGGATCGACGTCCGGCAGAGTCATCCGGCCTCCTCCGTTCCCAGACGCCGCTCGATGCAGTGGAGCAGCTTCCTCCTCACCCGGTGGAGAGCCCGGTACAACGACTCGGCGCGGCTGTTCGTCTCCCTAGCGATCTGGACCACAGTCGCCCCCGCGTCGTAGCGCAACTCCAGCAGTCGACGCTCGCCCTGCTTGAGCCGATCAAGGCAACCCGGCAGGGCCCGCAGCCGCGCCTCGTACCGTTCGTTATCCTCCACCTGGACCTCGGCCAGGATATCCAGCACCTCCGTGTCCAGTTGAACCGGCCGACGCCGATTCTTCTTCCGGTGCGCGAGCACCTTGAAATGCGCAAATCGATAGGCCCAGGGCAGAAACGGCTCAGCGGCTCGATAGTCGCCAAACTTCTCCCAGAGCGTCATCACACAGTCTTGATACACGTCCTGCGCCTGGTCAACATCAGGCAATAGCGTATAAATAAACCGATAGAGGCTCTGGCCATGCGCGGCCAGCAGGCCGATGAAAGTGGTGGCGTCAGTCGTTCCCTGTTTGGTGGCATCCACCATGAAGTTGATCATCGGCTGACTTCCCGCACGCACGGACGACCCGCCTGCCGTGGGTTGGGCATTGCGGCGCGACCCAACCGCTTCTTGAGCGCAACGCGAGCGCTCTGCAACCGTCTTATGTGGCCAGATTCCCTTCCCACGATGGGGCGCCCCGCGATGATTCGCAACAGGCCGCGGACCGGCCTCGTTCGGTCCACGGAGAATCATAGTGAATTATCCAGTCCTTCTCGGATCCGGACAGAGTTTTTCAGATTCTCGACCGACCGGGGCCCTGGCTCGATCCCTCGGGATCCCGCGACGCCGCGAACCCGATCGTGATGCGGTTCGAACAACCTGAGCAAGTTCGGGGATCGCTTTCCGGAGGAATCAGTGGCGGGTCGACGTCGGGGTCGGATCCGCCGGCCGGATCGAAGGGGCATCGAGGACCCGATGGCCGTCTCGCGCCTCGATGATCGCGATGGAGCGATCGAGGGGAACGTCGCGGAAGATCTGGCGGCTCCGGCTCGTCGGCCAGTCGACTCGTAACTCCCGGATCCTCACGGCCCGACCCAGGCCGATTGTGCAGGCCAGCGGGTTGCCGCCGAAGCTCGAACCGGTGGTGATGGTCCGATAGATCGAGGCGACCGACCCGTCGGCCGACTCGGCGGCGACCCGGATGCGGGCGCCCAGGGCCGCGCGATTGGTGCGGACGCCGCGAAGCTTGACGGTCAGCCAGTGGTGGCCGGAGCCGGGATTCTGGAACAGGACATTGTGCGCCCGGTCGCCCGGCGCGGCGCCGCCGGCCTCGAGGAAGATGTCGGCATCGCCGTCGCGGTCCCAGTCGCCGCAGGCCACGCCGTGCCCCTTCTGGAGGTGGCCGGTCCCGGTCGCCGCGGTGACGTCCGCGAATCGCCGGCCCCTCTCGTTGCGAAGCAGGACGTTGGGCATCAGGTAGGAGTACGACGGCCGCCCGGTCGCCAGGTACATGTCCAGGTAGCCGTCGTTATCGACGTCCCCGAAGTTCGAGCCCATCGGTAGCACGACCCGGTCGAGTCCGACCTCGGCCGTCGCATCGCGGAAGAACCGCGGAGCGCCGACGTTGCGGTACAACCGGGGCCGCTCGCCGGAGGACGGCTGGCCGAGCTGATCGCGGACGACCTCGGAAAGCGTGGCGTTGTTCGGGTTGACCCACAAATCCAGCCGGCCGTCGTTGTCGTAGTCCCAGAACCAGCAGGCAAATGCGTTGATCGGACCCGTCACGCCCAGCGCGGCGGCGAGGTCCACGAATGTCCCGTCGCCCTCATTGTGGTACAGACGCGGCGGCTGGCCCAGGTTCGCGACGAACAGGTCGGGCCAGCCGTCGTCGTCGTAGTCGCCCCAGGCGACCCCCTTGCCAAACCGATCGTTGGTCACGCCGGCAGCCTCGGCGACGTCGACGAACGTGCCGTCGCCCCGATTATGGTAGAGCCGGCCCCGGTTGCGTCGATCCGGGCGCCGGGGGTCGAACTCCCCCGCAACGTACACGTCGACATGTCCGTCGTTGTCGTAGTCGGCCCAGCCGGCCGCCTGTGAGGCGATCGGTTCGCCCAGACCGGCCAGGAGGGTGACGTCCTCGAATCGGCCGCCACGATTGCGGAGCAGCGTCATCCGGCGCGGGAACTCCCAGGCGCCCCGGAGCATCAGGATGTCGAGCCGGCCGTCGTTGTCGTGGTCGGCGTGGACCGCATTGAGCGAGAGGATCTGCTCGGTCAGTCCCCACGCGTCGGAGAGGTCCTCGAACCGGCCGTCACCCCGATTGCGCAGGAACAAGGCCCCGCGCTCGGGGTCGGTGGTGGGCAT
Source organism: Planctomycetota bacterium (assembly GCA_021818605.1). Classification (GTDB taxonomy): domain Bacteria; phylum Planctomycetota; class Planctomycetia; order Isosphaerales; family Isosphaeraceae; genus JAKAUH01. The sequence goes on along the minus strand of JAKAUH010000085.1, from coordinate 15,640 downwards.
GAAGACATCCAGGAGTCCGTCGCCGTCGAAGTCGTCCACCAGGCAGCCGCCGGCCATCGACTCGCCCCGCGCGTTAAGCCCGACGCGGGAGGCCACGTTGACCATCCGCGATGGACTGTCCCCCGGCGCGTCGAATCGGCCCAGCGGCAGGAGGACATCGGGCGGGACGCGGTCCGGGTATTCGCCCAGGGTCATGTACGCGACGTTCAAAAGCCAGCGGACACCCAGATCCTCCGGCCGTTGCTGGAGATATCGGCGGAAATGCTCGATTGCCTCCCGCGAGCCGGTGGTTTTTCGATGCATCGCCCAGGCCGCCAGCGGGAAGATGCAACTCGACTCATTGCAGCAGGCAACGCAGTTGTCCAGTTCCCCGCGCCGCAGAGCGGCAATGCCTCGCAGAGCGTCCATGTTGGCCCGTGCCTGGGGCGATCGGCCTGGATCGGCCGCCTGGGCCCGGGCGAACGCAGCGCCGGCCTCCTCGCAACGGCCGTCGTACATCAACAATGAACCGATCAAAAGGTGGATGGTCGCCGCGGTTGCCGGCGTCGCCGGATCGCCGGGCGGCAGGCTCCTGAGTTTGTCCTCCAGGTAGGCGATTCCCCGCCGCTCTCGCCCCACGACCGAGTCGCGAATCTGCACCAGCGAGGACGGATCGGTGATCGGCTTCGAGAACCGGATGGCGGTCGCGTACCCGCTGTCGTCGAAGGTGATGTCCGAGAAGGGCCGGTCGTCGATGTCGGGTCGCGCGGCGGCCGGTCGACGAGGTGCCGGTGCCCGCCGCGACCGATCCATCACCCATCGCCAGGCCCGTCGGGGTAAGGTCGCCGGGGCCGCGTCGGTCAGCGCCAGGCTGACGCCCAGGGCCAGTGCGATCATTCCCAGGCCGAGCAGGGGAACCTTCCACAGGGTGCGAACCCGAAGACAACCCATTGTCCTGCTCCTCAGGTCGCCCCGAGCCCTTTGCCGCCGCCATTCAGCCGGCACACAATGTCCGAGATCATTCGTCTTCACATCGGTGTGAACGTGAGTCGTATGCGGGCATCAGGAGTCCCTGCGCCAATTCTCGCCCCATCCGTGTCTCTCTTTCAAGAATCGTCACCAACTGGCGGGTTCGATCAAGGCTGCGACCGGGCGATCCGCACCTCGACCCGTTGGCCCAGCTTCAGCGGCGTGTGCTCGAGCAGCGCGATCTTGACCAGGAGGACCCGTACGTCGACGGGACGCCCGGTGTCCTCGGGCCGGAGGTTGCGGCCGACGACGACGTCGGGAACTTCCTCCACGCGGCCTCGCCAGACGCGGCCCGGAAAGCCCTCCGCGGTGATGGTTCCCTCCGAGCTCAGGGTGATGCCACCGAAATCGACCTCGTCGACCTCGGCCTCGACCCGCACGCGGTTCAGGTCGGCGACCGTGACCAGGCGCGCGGCGGCGTCGACAGTCTCGCCGGGATGGGCGAAACGGGCGATGATCACGCCATCGATCGGTGAGGTGATGCGCGTTCTGGCCAGGAGGGCGTCCAGGCGGTCGCGCGCGGCGATCGCCGCCTGGCGGCGGGCTCGCGAGACGCGCAGGCTCCGCTGGTTGTTGTCGAGTTCCACATTGCTGGCGGCCTGCCGCGAGATCAGGACTCGCCTGCGCTCCACCTCCCGCTCGTAGAAATCGACCTCCGCCTCGGCCTCCTCGATTTTCGCCACCGCCTCGTCGCGCGACGCCCGCAGGTCGTCCGAGCGCAGTTCGGCGATCAGGTCCCCCTGGCGGACGACCGATTTTTCCTGAACAACGAGCCGGACGATCGTGCCGGCCAGTTCAGCGGCGACGACGACCTCGGCGCCGGGGTACGTCACCACCCGTCCCTCGGCGATCACCGACTCGGCCGGGCGCGTCGGGACGGACGATTCACTCGCCGCGGAGCGGCGGCCCGCCTCCGGTCGCATCCCCGCGGACCGGTTGGTCTGCACGATGACGGCGAGCATTGCCGCCATCGTCATGACCGACAAGAGGAGCTTCGCCACCATGGTGCGGTCCCCCGACGCGTCCAACGGACGGAACCAGAGAGGAATGCGATGGCCCGGATTCAGGATTCACGATGGCAGCTACCCGTGCAGGATTCAAGAACCCGGGTTCCCGGTCTCGGAGCGGATCCGACGTAATGCCACGCGACGCCACGCGACGCGCACCGGCTCACTCGCTGAGGAGTCCATCCTCGATCCGGATGATCCGGCTTGCGATAGCGCGTACTTTTGTGTCGTGGGAGCCGATCAGTACGGCCCGTTCCTCGTCCCGCGCCAGGCGGGCAAAGAGTTCGAGGATCTGGCCCGCCAGGCGTGGGTCGACGCAGGCGGTCGGCTCGTCGGCCAGGAGGATCGCCGTTCGGCCCGCCAGAGCTCTGGCAATGGCCACCCGTTGCTTCTGACCGCCCGAGAGATCTCGCGGTAAGGCCCGGCGCCGGTCGGACAGTTCCACCGCCTCGAGTAGCCGCTCGGCCTCGCGACGCGCCGGGCCGCCGGTCAGGCCCTTGACGTTGAGCGCGTATTCCACGTTCTGGAGGGCGGAGAGCGCCGGAAACAGATGGAATTGCTGGAAGACAAACCCGATCGATCGCCTCCGGACGGCGGGGAGTCGCCCGGGCCGAAGGGGATCGACCACCTCGCCCTCGACGACCACTCGCCCCGAGCTGGGCGTCAGCAGGCAGCCGAGGATGAACAGCAGCGTCGTCTTCCCCGAGCCCGACGGCCCCTCGAGTGCGACGACCTCGCCCCGCTTCAGGCCCAGCGAGATCCCGCGGAGGACGGGAACCATCTCTCTCCCCTCCGCGTAACTCTTCGTCACCCCAACGGCTTCGAGGACGATCATGCGCGCGGCTCCCGGTCAACTGCGCAGCACGATCGCCGGATCCAGCCCGGCGATCTTGCGGAACGAGATCAACGAGGCACCCAGGCAGAGGACAACGGCTCCCACGAAGACGTCGGCGATCAGGTCCGTCGGGATGATGACCTTCAGGTTCAGCCCGGCCAGCAGCGGCCGCGCGCCGAAGGCCAGGCACGTCCCCACGCCAAAGCCCGCCACCGCGGTGAAGATCGCCTGCTCGGCGATGATACGATAGATGTCGACGTTGCGCCCCCCGAGAGCCTTGACCGTCGCGAACTCCTCGAAATGCTCGATGGCCGCCGTGTACGAGGTCTGGGCGACGACCACAACCCCAACCAGGCAGCCCAGGAAGACGGTCATGTACATGCTGAGGCCCAGGCCAGTGTTCTCCACCCAGTAGCTGCGGGAGCGCGCGACCCATTCCGCCCGGGTCCGCACGTCGTTGTAGGGAAGCTTGCCGCGGATGGCCGCTCGTACCGCCTCGACATCCGCACCGGGCTCGAGCTTCACCAGGATATAGGTGGTCCGTCGGCGGAGATCCAGGGGCGCCATCGCCTGCGCGACACGATAATCGAGAAACGCGAGAGGATTGGTCGTGAACGAGCGTGCCTCGCGGGTCCGACCGATGATCTTAAGACGCAGTCCCATGAACTCGCGATGATCTCCCACCTCGAACGGGCCGAAACGCCCGACCGCCGAATCGTCGAGCAGCACGAACCGGCCGCGGTGCAGATCCATCGGGTCACCCGTGACGACATTCCAGGGGAAACCCCACCGGGGGAAGTCCTCGAGCGCATAAATGATTGCGGCTTCCTTGGCCCCACTCGGCAATGCGACCGTCACGAACCAGACGATCAGGTTGTCGGCGCGCCGAACGCCCGGGATCGAGCGGATCCGATGCACGTAGGACTCGGGGAACGTGTTGGCGAAGTCGATGTTGGGCGTGTTCTTCGCCGTCACCCAGAGATCGGCCTCGAGCCGCTCAATCGTGATCGAGGCGCTCTCCAGCATGCCCAGAAAGATCCCGACCTGAACGATCACCAGCACGACCGCGAACGCGACGCCGGTGACGGTCGTCACAAGCCGCATCTTGTCGTGGAGCAGGATCCGGATCGCCAGGTGGACCATCGAATCGTCACCGATTTGATTGGGGGACGACGGAATCCTTCCGCGGGAATCGCCGAATTGCGCGGCCCAACGGCCCGCCGCTTCAGCTTCAGCTTCAGCCAGTGAGCTCGATGCCGAGAGACAAACCTTGCCGATCGCCGGACCGAAGGAACTCAACCCACGCAATCCCGAGCGCGGACTCCGAAACATGACCCTGGCCTCGAGAGCTTTACGAAGAATAAGAACTCTGTTGATTTTGTACAACACAAAAACTACCGATTTGGACAAGATCCTTGACTTCCGAGCATTTCGCCTATCAGATCTGGGTATACCATATGAAGTCTCTCGTGCGCATGGAAAATCCTTGTGATATGCAGTGGCGCATCAATCATGGATGACGAGGCGCCATGGGAACTCATCTCACCCAGGTTTCCCGGCGCCCGCACTTCTCGGGAGGCGACACGATCACTGGATCGTTGAATCCGAGTCGGACAGGATTTCTCGACAGACCGGCGTCACAGGGAAGAGGTTGATCCCATTTTCCGGTGGGGCCCCGAGGTGCTCGTGGAGGAGCGCCGCTGGCCGACGACGTGGGGTTCTCCACGGGACACATCCCTGCGGTTGTTGGCCCGAGGAGTCACGTGTCCGGGGCCTCGTACGCCGTGGACGATGCGATCGCGGTCCTTTTCAAGCGGCCCGTGCTGAGCGGCTCGCGATCAAGGGAGGCAACGATGCGAGCGATCCACCAGCGCTCGATCGCCGTCGGAGACGACGCAATCGATATCCCCATGAAATTCAACGTAAAGCTGGCATCAGAGTCCACTTCATCCATTGTAGGACCGGATGGGGCCTGGCCATCGCGCGGGAGAGCGGGTTGTCCAACGCGGGCCGAGGATCGCTCGGGTGCCGGGGTGAATGAGGCGGGCGTCGCGATGCGATCCTTCGAACGGCCTGCCCAGGAACTGGTAGACGAACTCAAGGCTTACCTCGTCTGCCGGGCATCCGGCGTCAACCCACCCACCCCGCTCGTTGCGGTCTGGGAGCAGTTCTACGGTTACTATGCGCCCAGGATTCGGACGTTCCTCAAGAGGTGGGCGCTATCGGAAGCGGACCGGAACGACTGTTTCCAGGAGTTCTGGCAGGAGGTCGTCGCTGGGTTGCGTCACTTCACACACGATCCTGCTCGCGCGTGCCTCTCGACCTGGCTGATGACCCTGGCCCGGAACAAGGCCGTCGACGCGATCCGCCGACAGAGCCGGCACGTTTGCGAGCGACTGGGCGAAGACGAGGCGATGGAGTTGACGGATCCTGGCCCCGACCCGGCCGTCGCCTACGAGCGGAGCCGGATCCGGGGCCAGGTCCACAACGCCCTGGCGGAGCTTTCGACATTGGTCTCGCCGACAAGTTTCCAGGTGCTTTACCTGCGCTGGATCGAGGGCCGCACAACGTCCGAGGTGGCCCATGCCCTCAATCTGACCTGCGAACAGGTCCGATTCCGCACCCACCGCATGAAGCGGAGAATCCGCGACCTGCTGGAACGCTCAATGGTCCGGGATACTCACCGTGGTGATGAAGGGAAAAACGGTCGAGCGCGCAACGGATCTGCCCTGCCCGGCGAGTAATTAGGTAGTGACCGGGGCATCGCCCCGAGGTTGATGGATCGCGCCGCTTTCGGTGACGAAGGTGGGCCGACTCTGTCCCTGCGCAGCATTCTTGCGGGCCCCGATCGCTGTCTGCTCGCCTGGACTCCTTCCGTTGCGCTTGCCAGGGGAGCAAGGAAACCAGGTCAGTTCATGTCAATCACACATTTCATGAGGGAAAAGTCATGAGGTCTCGTCACTGTCTGCGGCTTCTCATCGGCGCACTTGCGCTCGGGTTCCTCGTTGTCCTCCAGCCCGCCTGGTGTCTGGCGGGCGGTTTGCAGGTGAATGCGGGCTACGACCTCTTCACGACGGACGCGAGCCAGACCAGTTTCCCCGGACTCGGTGATCTCATGGGCGTACCGCTGAGCACATACAACTTTGGCTCCGGCTCGGTCCTCGTCGGCAACACGGACACGATCATCAAGAGGAACAGCAACGTCTCGGTGGCGGCGGTGGGCGATACAGGGACAACGTCGCTCTCAGTCTTCGCTCTCCAGCTCGAGACTGTCAACAAGGTCAACTTCGCGAACAATGGATTGGCCGACTACTTTGTGACGCTTCAATCCATTCACGGGGGACCCGCGAGCACCGGCAGCATGGACATCACGTTCAACACGGCGACCAGCGGCACCTTCAAGTCCAGCCTGGATCTGTTCTTCGACATTCGCATGGGAAGCCTCACCGGAAAGATCGTCGATTCGCTCAACCTCACGCTGACAAACTCCGGCGCGGACTGGAGCAATATGGCGCCGGCGGGTTCCGTCCTGATCAATGGCATCAATAACAATCTCAATGGCAAGGACATCACCAACGATTTCTGGCCGAATACGATAACGGAGAAGCATCCGACTGGAGGTCAGCATGTTGTTGATCCGGCCTCGGTCCCCGAACCGAATGGGCTGGCGATGGCTCTGGCGGCGATCCTGATGGGCCTGGCTTGTCGCCGACGCCGCGCCCGACGAACGTGAGACTCGCCCCGCCGGTCAGACGAACTACCAGGCAATGACCCTCGATACCGAAGCCGGGTGTCGTCGCACCATCCAGGGAGGTCGGACGAGGTCGTGAGAGCATCCCTGAGACGGCTGCGCAGGCGCATCTTCGGAATGGCGGACGAGGAGACATCCTTCGCCCGACGCGGATTCCACGCATGCGATGAACGTGTGCGGCATCGCCTCGAACAGGTCGGCCAGACGTTTCTCCACGGCTACCGTGCGGCCCTGGAGGAAGACCGGCCGGTCCCCTTGGCGAGGCGCCTCGATGAGCTGGAGTCCGAGCGGCGCGGCTTCGCCTTTGAAGGTGCCGGCATGGCGCTTGACCTGCTCGACCGGCTTACGCCCTGGAACCGTCGCCGGCTGGCGGACTTCCTTGCGGGGCCCGGCGCGGCGCACACCTACATGGTCCACGTGGGAGCTGGCTGGGCGCGGGCGCTGCTCCGTCGTCGCGTCGATCGCACCCGCGACCGGCTCGACCCCTTGCTTGGTTGGCTAGCGGTCGACGGTTATGGGTTCCATCATGGCTACTTCCGATGGCGCCGGGTCATCAACGCACGGCAAGTTCCTCGAGGTCTTTCCGGCTACGCGCTCCGAGTCTTCGACCAGGGGCTCGGCCGGAGCCTCTGGTTCGTCGAGGGGGCCGGTGTGGGGCGAATCGCCGCGACCATCGCCGGCTTCGATGGTCGTCGCCACGCCGATCTGTGGAGCGGCATCGGGCTGGCCTGTGCCTACGCTGGCGGAGTGACGCGAGAGGACATCGGAGGATTGAGCAGGAAGGCAGGCCCGTATCACGCCCACCTCGCCCAGGGCGCGGCCTTCGCCGCCAAGGCGCGGCGGCGGGCCGGCAACCCAGCCCCGCATACGGACCTCGCCTGCCAGGTCCTCTGCGGTCTCCCCGCCGACGAGGCCGCCGAGCTCACGGACCGTGCCCTCGCCGGCCTGGCAGCCGAGGGTGAGCTGCCGGCTTACGAGGTCTGGCGCGGGCGCATCCGGGCCAACTGGACCAGTGAGGCTGTGATATTATGACCACCCGAGACGGATTGTTCCGCCGCCACGCGCCGCGCGTGGTGGCGCTGGCCATCGTCGTGGGGCTCTATGGCCTCGCCCGGCAACCTGAGCTCTCGGGCACCGAGCAGGCCCGGCTGGCGGGACGATTCCGCTTCGCTCGCTACGTTCTGCCCGAGCTTTCCGGAGACCTGTCGCGGACCGTCCGGCAGGTGCATCCCGGCCTGAAGCGAATTGAGTCGTGGATCTCCTCGGTGGGCGCGGCGGTCGCTCTCAACGACCTGGACGGCGACGGTCTGCCCAACGACGTGGTCTACGTGGATCCACGGGCCGACCGGGTGATCGTCGCGCCCGTACCGGGCACGGGCGAGCGCTACGAGGCGTTCACGCTCGGCCTCGTGCCTCCGGCCTACAATCCCAGCACCATGGCCCCGATGGGCTGCCTGCCCGGCGATCTGAACGAGGATGGTCAGATGGACATCCTACTGTATTTCTGGGGCCGTCCGCCGATCGCGTTTCTGCGGAGAGGCTACACCGGCTCCCGGCTGTCGCGTGCCTCCTACGTGACCCGCGAGATCGCGCCCGGCGCGGGCCGATGGTTCACCAACGCCGCCACACTGGCTGACCTTGACGGCGATGGCCACGCCGACCTGGTCGTGGGGAACTATTTTCCCGACGACGCCCGGATCCTCGACGCCCGCGCCGTCGGGCGGGCGGAGATGCAGCACTCGATGACCCGGGCTGACAACGGGGGGCGCAAGCACCTGCTCCGCTGGATCGACGGAGCCGGCGGTTCCGAGCCGGATGTCCGGTACGCCGATGAGGAGGGTGTCCTGGATCGTATGGGCGACAACAGTTGGACCCTCGCGATCGGAGCCGCCGACCTCGATGGTGACCTTCTGCCCGAGATCTACTTCGCCAACGACTTCGGCCCCGACCGGCTGCTGCACAACCGCTCGCGGCCGGGCGCCTTCCGCTTCGCTCTCGCCGAAGGACGCAAGACGCTGAACTCGCCCAGCTCCAAGGTGCTCGGCCGTGACTCGTACAAGGGAATGGGGGTCGACTTCGGTGACCTGAATGGCGACGGGGTTCTCGACATCTTCGTGAGCAATATCGCCGCCGAGTTCGCCCTGGAGGAGAGCCATTTCGCCTTCCTGGGGACGGGCGACTCCGCGCTGTTGCGCCGGGGGATCGCGCCGTTTTCCGACGAAAGCGAACGGCTGGGGCTGTCCCGTAGCGGCTGGGGGTGGGACGCCAAGATCGCGGACTTCGATAACGACGGAACCCCCGAGGTGATTCAGGCGCTGGGCTTCATGAGAGGGGAAACCGACCGCTGGCCCGAGCTCCAGGAGCTGGCCATGGGTAATGACGAACTCCTGAGCGACCCCGCGAACTGGCCGCGATTCGGCCCGGGCGACGATCTCTCGGGACATGCCCGCAATCGCTTCGCGGTGCGCGACGGCGAACGGTTTCGGGACATCGCGGCCGGGATGGATCTGGCCGAGCCCGGGGTCAGCAGGGGCATCGCGGTCGCCGACGTCGACGGCGACGGAGCCCTCGACTTCGCGGTCGCCAACCAGTGGGCTGCCTCCTCCTTCTACCGCAATCAGGGAACGTCCGGCCGTTCGTTCCTGGGCCTGCACCTGCTCTTACCGGTCGACCGAGATCGCCGTGAGGCCACGCGCTCGCGGCCGGGTCATCCGGGAGGCGACCTGGTGGGGCGCCCGGCGCTTGGGGCCTCGGCCCGAGTCCGACTGCGAGACGGGCGGACGCTTCAGGCCCAGGTCGATGGTGGCAACGGTCATTCGGGGAAACGCAGCTTCGACCTGCATTTCGGGCTCGATGATGCGCTGGCGAACGTCGCGCTGGAGGTCGAGCTGAACTGGCGCGACCCCTCGGGGCGGGTTCGCCGGGATTCGCGGCGATTGACGCCTGGGTGGCACACCGTGCTGCTGGGGCATCCGGCAACGCCCGGAGACTGAGACATGTCACTGAACGGCGGATCTCCAGGGCCTGCCGCCCGTCTTCCCGCGCTGCGGCGCTTCGCCGTCGCCATCACGCTCCTGAACGTGCTGGGGCATTTCGGACTCGGCTTCGAGCAGTCGTGGGCTCAGCCTCTCGTCGCGCTCGCGGCTGCCTACGGGGTCGAGCTGATCCTGGAGACGGTCAGCGCCTGGTCCGAGCGGCGACCGGCGCATTACCGCGGCGACGGGTTCGCCCTGGTCGACTTCCTGCTCCCGTCGCACATCACGGCGCTGGCGGTCGCAATGCTGCTGTACGCCAACGATCGGCTCGGAGTGATCGCCTTCGCCGCGGCGCTGGGTGTGGCCTCCAAGACGCTGATCCGGGTGCCGGCCGGCGGGGGCCGAATCCGCCATTGCCTGAATCCGTCCAATACGGGGATTGCCTTCACGCTGCTGCTATTCCCCTGGGTCGGGATCGCGCCGCCGTACCAGTTCACCGAGAACCTGAGCGGGGTCGGCGACTGGCTGCTCCCCGGGATCATCATCGTCTCGGGGACGTTTCTGAACACCCGGTTCACCGGGCGAGTGCCGCTGATCCTGGCCTGGCTGGGAGGATTCGTGCTTCAGGCGGGCGTGAGGAGCCTGATCCAGGGGACGCCGATCGTCGCGGCCGTGCTGCCGGTCACCGGCATGGCGTTCCTGTTGTTCACGTTCTACATGATCACCGACCCGGCCACGAGCCCATCGACGCCGCTCAGACAGGTTGCCTTCGGCGGCTCGGTGGCCGCGGCCTACGGCGTGCTCACCGCGTCGCACGTGGTCTTCGGGCTGTTCTTCTCGCTGCTGATCGTCTGCTCGATCCGGGGCCTGGGCCTCGTGGCACTGGCCGCGATCCGGAGCCCTGCGCCCGCGCCTGGGCGCGCGGAGCGGTCGCTATCCCCGCGGGTGGCCATCACGCCCGCGTCTGTTCTGAAAGTGGCGGAATGATGTCCCCATCGATCGCCGTGGTCGGGCTGGCGTGCGAGTATCCCGATGCCCGGACCCCGGCCCAGCTCTGGGAAAACGTGCTGGCCGGCCGGCGGGCCTTCCGTCGCCTGCCGCCGGAACGCCTGCGCCTCGAGGACTACTGGTCGGCTGACAGGGACGCAGCCGATCGGACCTACTCGGTCGAGGCGGCGGTGATCGAGGGCTATGAATTCGACCGCGTGGCCTTTCGGATCGCCGGTGCGAGCTTCCGGTCCGCCGATCTGGCCCACTGGCTGGCTCTGGACGTGGCCGCGCGGGCCCTCGCCGATGCCGGCCTTGCCGAGGGTGCCGGGCTTCCTCGCGAGACGACCGGCATCTTCCTGGGCAACACGCTGACCGGCGAGTTCTCCCGCGCCAATGCCCTGAGGCTCCGCTGGCCATTCGCCCGCCGGGTGGTCGACGCCGCCATTCGCCGCGAAAACTGGGCGCCCGAGCATCGCGAGGCGTTCCTGGCCCGACTCGAGGAGTCCTTCAAGTCACCGTTCCCGCCCGTGGGCGAGGAAACACTTGCCGGGAGCCTGTCCAACACGATCGCGGGCCGGATCTGCAACCATTTCGACCTGAAAGGGGGCGGCTACACGGTCGACGGCGCATGCGCGTCGTCGCTCCTGGCCGTCGCCCATGCCTGCACGTCGCTGGTGGCTGGCGACCTTGACGCGGCGCTGGCGGGCGGCGTGGACCTGAGCCTTGATCCCTTCGAGCTGATCGGGTTCGCCAGGGCCGGCGCCCTGGCCAGGGACGCGATGCGGGTCTACGACGCGCACCCGGCCGGCTTTCTGCCGGGCGAGGGGTGCGGGGTCGTTGTACTGATGCGGCTCGAGGATGCCCTGGTCCAGGGACGTCGCGTCGTCGCCGTGATCCGCGGCTGGGGGATCTCCTCCGATGGTCACGGCGGGATCACTCGCCCGGAAATCGAGGGGCAACTCCTGGCCTTGCGCCGCGCCTACCGCCGCGCTGGCTTCCCGATCGCGACCGTTCCCTATTTCGAAGGACACGGGACAGGGACCGCCGTCGGCGATGCGGTTGAACTGACGGCACTGGCTCGGGCAATCCGAGAGTCCGGCGCGTCCAGCGAGTCCGGTCTCGCGGCCGCGATCAGCTCGATCAAGGCCATCATCGGCCACACCAAGGCCGCGGCGGGCGTCGCCGGACTGATCAAGGCGGCCCTGGCCGTGAACGCACAGATCCTGCCGCCCACAACCGGCTGCGAATGGCCCCACGCCGACCTGGCCGCTGATATGGGCCCGCTCCGTGCTCTCAGGCGAGGCGAGCCCTGGCCGGCCGGCCGCGCGCTCCGGGCTGGCGTCAGCGCCATGGGCTTCGGCGGAATCAATGCCCATGTCGTTCTTGAATCGATTGTCGAGCCCGGTCGCCGGTCGCTCAGCCATCACGACCGGGTGCTCCTCGATTCGCCCCAGGATGCCGAGCTGCTGCTCCTCGAGGGACGTGATGTCGGCGAGCTGCGCCGTCGGGTCGTCGAATTGCTGGGGTTCGCCGGGCGGCTCTCCATGGCCGAGCTGATCGACCTTTCCGCACACCTCGCGGGTTCAATCACAGGGTTGTCCGTCCGGGCCGCCATCGTGGCCAGCCGGCCGGCCGATCTGGCCGCCGCGCTCGACTGGCTGCGCAATCGGCTCGATCGGGAATTCGAAACGGCTCCTCGCGACGGCGAGGGCGGTCTCGTCCCGACCGATGACGTCGCCGACATCTTCCTCGGGATGGGAAAACCTCGGCCCCGGATCGGGCTGCTGTTCCCCGGCCAGGGTGCAGCGGCGACCCTGCATGGCGGAGCGTGGAGCCGACGCTTCCCGGCCGTCAGGGAGTTGTACCAGCATGCCGGACTTCCCGCGTCGGGAGACCTCCAATCGACCGAGGTGGCGCAGCCAGCGATCATCACGGCGTCCCTGGCCGCGCTGACCTTGCTGCGCGACCTGGGAATCGAGGCCGAGACCGCGGTCGGTCATAGCCTGGGCGAACTCGCCGCGCTGCACTGGGCCGGGGCCATCGACCCCGATGCCTTGATCCGGATCGCCAGGGCGCGCGGGCGGGCCATGGCCCGACTGCCAGGTGCCGTCGGCGCGATGGCCGGATTGGAGGCGAGCGCGGCCGAGGTCGAGGCTCTACTCAACGGTGATCCTGTGGTCATCGCCGGCCTGAACGCGCCCCGCCAGACTGTGATCTCGGGGCCGGCAAGTGCCGTCGAGGCGGTGATGGATCGAGCCCGCCGGCGCGGCTGGCCGGCAACGCGCCTGGCCGTCTCGCATGCGTTCCATTCCCCCATGGTCGCCGCGGCTATACCCCCACTGGCTGACGCCCTGCGCCGCGAACCGATCCGGAACCCTCGAAGGCCGTTCGCCTCGAGCGTGACCGGTGCCCGCCTGGCCGCCAGTGCCGAGACCGATGCCGAGACCGATGCCGATGCCGATGTCGATGTTCACAGGCTCCTGCTTCGCCAGGTCACCGCGCCCGTGCGGTTTGTCGACGCGATCGCCGCGGCTGACGACGGGATCGACCTCTGGATCGAGGCCGGGCCCAGCCGGGTGCTCACGGGCCTGGTCGCCGGCATGGTGCCGGCGCCGGTGGTTGCGATCGAGGCGGGCGGCGAGTCGCTCCGGGGTTTCCTCCGCGCCGTCGGGGCGGCCTTCGCCCTGGGTGCCCCGGTGCGCCCGTCGACCCTCTTCGACGGCCGATTCCACCGGCCCTTCCCGATCCCCTGGTGCCCCCGGTTCTTCACCAACCCCTGTGAGCTGGCCCCGCTGCCGTCCGAAGACCGGTACGATGAGCCTGGAGGCAATCGCGCGGCACGCTCCGCCAGCAACCCGCCGCCGGCTCCAGTGCCGGCGCTCGCGGAGCATCCGGCCGGAGGGCCGTCGCCGGATTCTCCGACCGCCGCGGAACCAACCGGGCCGGTGATCGATACCGTCCGGCGCGTGCTGGCGGAACGGGCCGATTTGCCGCTCTGGTCCGTCGTCGACGACAGTCGGTTGCTGGGTGATCTCCATCTGAACTCGATCACGATCGGCCAGATCGTGGCGGAGCTCGCCGTCCGGCTCGGCGCGGCCATTCCTGTCGAGCCAACTTCCTTCGCCAGCGCCACGGTGGGCGAGGTCGCTGCGGCCCTGGAAGAACTCATCCGCGCCGGCGCCGATGCCGATGCCCACGCCGGCGCCAACGGACGGTCCGGCCCCAACTCGGTGCCAGTCGCGGGGGTCGCGCCGTGGTTCCGGGCCTTCGTCCCTACCCTCGCGGAGCGGCCTCGGCCGCATCGCTTTGCGAGAGGATCCGGCGGCATCTGGCAGGTCGTCGCCGGGCCTGGCCATCCGCTCGCCGATCGCTTGAGGAAGGTGATGCCCCACGGTCTCGATGGGCGCGGCGTGGCGGTCTGCCTCCCCTCCGAACCCGACGAACGCCATGTCAGTCTTTTACTGGAAGCGGCGCGGCATCTGATCGCCGATCCGTTGGTCGATCGGTTCGTGATGGTGCAGTCCGAAGGCGGTGCGGCCTCCTTCGCCCGGACCATACACCAGGAGATGCCGCGGGTCTCCGTCTGCGTGGTCGACCTGCCAGCCGATCACGTGCAGGCAATCGATTGGATCGTCGCCGAGGTCGGCGCTGCATCGGGGTTCGCCGAGGTCCATTACGATGCGTCCGGGCACCGTTACGAGCCGGTCCTGCGCGTGGGGGTCTGGCCCGAGCCGTCCGAGGAGCCCGTTGTCGGGCCGGCCGATGTCTTGCTGGTGAGCGGAGGCGGTAAGGGGATCGGCGCGGAGTGTGCGCTCTCCCTCGCTCGCGAGAGCGGCGTTCGGCTCGCGCTGTTGGGACGCGCGCGGCCCGTCGCCGATGCCGCCCTCGGCGCTAACCTGGAGCGCATGCGGACGGCGGGAGTGATCTTCCATTACGCCGAGGCCGACGTTGCCGATCCCGCCGCCGTGCGGGCGGCCGTGCGTCAGTTGGAATCGGAACTGGGACCGATCACGGGGATCCTGCACGCCGCCGGGGTGAACACCCCGCGTCGGCTCGACACGCTCAACTCGGCCGCGTTCCTGCGGACGCTCGCCCCCAAGCTCGGCGGGTTCCGCAACCTTGTCGCGGCGGTTCGGCCGGAGCGGCTCAGGCTACTGGTCACCTTCGGCTCCATCATCGGCCGGACCGGGATGGCCGGCGAGGCCGATTACGGCGTCGCCAACGAATGGGTCACGCGCGAGGCCGAGCACTTCCGGAAAACCCATCCGGACTGCCGATGCCTCGCGCTCGAATGGTCGGTCTGGTCGGGCGTTGGGATGGGGGACCGCCTCGGGCGAGTCGACGCCCTGGCTCGCCAGGGGATCGAACCGATCCCGCCGGATGCGGGGGTCGCCCTGTTCCGTCGGCTGGTCTTCGCCTCCGCGCCCAGCGCCCCGATGGTGGTCGCAGGGCGTTTCGGCATCCCCCCTGCCCTTCCAATCGACGGGGACGAACTCCCCCTGTTCCGCTTCCTCGAACGGCCGCTGGTCGATTATCCGGGGATCGAACTGGTCGTTGAGGTCGACCTGGCTACCGAGGCCGACCCCTATCTCAACGACCACGTCTTTCGGGGCGAGCGCCTGTTCCCCGCGGTGATGGGCCTCGAGGCGATGGCTCAGGTCGCGATGGCCGTCCTCCGAGTCGACGAGCCGCCCGTCTTCGAGGACGTGACGTTCGCCCACCCGATCGTCTCGCCGGGCGGGAAGAGGACGACGATCCGCCTGGCCGCTCAGGTCACGGCACCCAACCGCGTGGAGGTCGTGCTGCGGACCGCCGCCACAGGCTTCCAGCTCGATCACTTCTCGGCGGTTTGCCGGTTCGGGGACGAGCGTCGGTCCGAGAAGTGGGACGGCGAGGCGCCTTCCGATCCTGAAGATTCGACTTGCCGGCAGGCTCGCCCTTCCGATAAGGCCGTGGCGAGCGGATGGAAGGGCCCGGCTCCTGACGAGCCGCGATTCTGTGATGCTCTTCCCATGATGCCAGCCCGCCTGGCGAGCCGTCTCGATCGGGACCCACTCGGGACAGATGCCGAGCC
>JAKAUH010000301.1 GCA_021818605.1 Planctomycetota bacterium | reverse complement strand
ACGCCTTGCTGAGGATGATCGAAAGCGTGTTGTCCCCCTCGAAGGGCAGGAACAGCTCGCCCTGGCTGCCAGCCCGCGCCCTCGCATCGGGCACGATGCAGAGATACTCGTCGTTCGGTTCCATCAGGATATTGCTCGAGCCAAGGTGGATCTTGTACGTGCGCAACTTGCCCCGAACGATCAGGAACCGGTCCGACAGCCGGCAGCGGTCGGCGATCTTCAGCCGTGGGATCAGGCGCTCGAGGACCTGCTTGCGGGTCGTGGCCGTGCCCGACAGCTCGCCGAACGAGTAATCCTGCCAGTACTGCCGGTATCGGCCCTCGGGGCCGCCGTCCTGCCAGGTCGGGTCGTTCCCCACCGAGGCGACGCCGACGAACAGGTCCACGTCACGCAGGATTTCCGAGAAGACCAGCGTGGGGACCTCCTCGAGCGGGATCGGCTCGTTGACGTCGCCC
This sequence comes from Planctomycetota bacterium, assembly GCA_021818605.1. Lineage (GTDB taxonomy): Bacteria > Planctomycetota > Planctomycetia > Isosphaerales > Isosphaeraceae > JAKAUH01. The sequence continues at coordinate 3,355 of JAKAUH010000301.1, read as the reverse complement.
TCGCCCGGCCCGTGAGCGAGGCTCTCGTAATCGCCGCCGCCGGCCTGCGCCAGGTTCCGCGCCGCCTCGGTCCGGTAGAACCGGACCTGGTCGGTCGCCAGCCGCAGGAAAACCCCCGCGTCGTTGGTATCCGTGCCATAATGGTCGCCGATGCCTTCAATCCAGAACTCGGCGCGTAGCCCCCAGCCCGGCAGCTCGCGCGTCGCGGGCGGATACGTGTCGTCGACCAACAGTCGCAGCCTGTTCTTCCAGCCGCGGGCGGCGCACAGGGCGTTGAACTGGTGCTGCCGAAGGACGTGCGCGGCGAACCGGTTCGAGTATGTGCGCGTGTTGCGCTCGGCATCCGTCAAAAGGTAGACCTCGCGATGCGCCTGCTTGAACGGCTGGGTGATCCCCAGCTCCTCGAGCCGGCCTCGCCAGGCGATGACCTCGTCGACAGGGCGGCCCACGGGATGCCACGGCGTGATCTCGGCCGTCTGGCCGTGCTCGATCGAGGTGCTGGCGGCATCCGTCGCGCGGCCGTCGACGAACAGCGCGGGCGTTCCATCGACGTTCCAGATCAACCGCCGCGCGATCGTGCCGACCAGCGGGTGGTCGAGGTAGCGCTCGCGCCACTCGGCGAACGGCCAGGTCTTCTGGAGCAGGAACATCGCGTCGATCCGGTCGCGCTGCGCCGGCAGCATCGCCTGGATGTCCTTGAGCGCCTGCTGGAGGTCCTTCAACTCCTCCTTGTGCTCGGCCTTGACCCGCGCCGGGACGGACTTGAGCGCCTTGTCCTTCGCGTCGAACCAGCGGATCTCGGCATCCGAGCCGGTCACGACCAGCTCGGCGCGGTGCTCGCCGAACGACTCGCGGCGCAGGCCGACCTCCTCGAGGCCATACGAGGGCACGCCCATCTCCTCGATCTGGTCGCGAGGTAATCCTAGCGCCTCGGCCGACGCGGTGAACGCCTTCTCGATCTCCTTCTGCGCCGTGCCGAACTTCACCCGCACCTTGAGCATCGCGAGCTGTCCGACGGCGAGCGTCGTGCCCATCTCCGAGAGAGCATAAACGGCGGCATTGCCGACCTTCACCGCGCGCGGACCAATCCCCGGCACTTTTTTGTAGGCCGACAGGGCCACCGCCGTGATCGCCCGAGCCAACTCGTCGCGCTCGGGCAGGAGCTGGGTCATCCAGAGGAGCCCCCGCAGGCAGTTGGCATTCTCGTCGTTTATGACATCGCCGGCGCCTCGGGTGTCGCCGGGATACGACGGCAGTGTTTCGACGGTCCGGCCGCGGGCGACCAGCGGCAGCCAGCGCAGCAGGGCCGCGCGCACGTCATCGGCGCCGACGGCCTGCACCCGCTTCCGCGCCTCGGCGATCCAGCGGCCGGACGGCCGGGCTGAATTGGCCGACAGGGCGTGTTCCAGCAGTGCGGTCCACGGTTCGAGCTGCGACGGATCCAGCCGCGCCAGATCGGCATTCACCGCCTGGCTCCATGCCTCGCCCGGGGCCAGGAAGGCGCGAAAGTCGTCTCCGACGAGGCGAACGAGCTGCTCGACCTCGGGCGTGCGCGTGCCCATCACCGAACCGGGGATCATCGCGGTGCGGAGCAGCGACAGCACGAAGCGCTCGCCCTCGGAGAGCGGCGACCGCGCCGCATCGCCCGCGGCCTGCTCGATCAGCCGCGTCGTCAAAAAGCGGATCGTCGCGCGCTCGTACGTCGGTCGGGTCGACAGGTAGAGCAACAGGTCAAAGAGCCCGTCGCGATCGAGATCTAGCGGGGCCCTCAGCAGCGGAGTCATGATCGCCGTCGCCGCGGCCCGCGACTCGTAGACGCCCGGCTCGGTGATGTTCAAAGGGGCAAGCAACGCATGGACGTGGCGCTCGGCCGCCGCCAGAACGACACGACCGAGCCGCAGGGGATCGAGGGCCAGCAGCGCCCGGCCGGTCTGGAGCCTTGACAGGTCCGGCGAATGGTACAAGGGCGTCCCCACAAGCGACTCGAAGAGCGCGCTCAGCCGCTGGTGCTCGTCGCGCAGCGGTGAATCCGCGGCGAGAGGGAAACCGTCAGGCTCCATTGGCTGCGACGGCCCCGCATCCTGCGACGACGGCAGCATCCCGAACCGCCGCTTGAGTACCTGCAAGATCCCCGGCGAACCGGCCGGCGCGGGGACCGGCGTCGGCTGTGTCGCCACGGCGTCTGCTGGTTCATCGCCCGGCTGCCCCTCCGCGCCGGCGCAGAGCTTCTGAACGGCGGTCACGTATCGCTTGACCTCCTTCTCGTGCGTCTCCTGCAGTCGTGCCGCGAACGCCTTCATCGCCCGCAGGAGCTCCGGATCGACCGGCGCGCGAGCGGCGAATCGCTCGAGCGATCGAGTGATCGCCCCGATCGGCACGTAGTGCGTAATCAACTCCTGAACGCCCTCGCACCAGTCGAGCAGGGCGATCAGGTCGGCCGCCTCGAACGGCAGAGCCCGCCGCATCACGGCGAAGATCACCGCCGCGGTCTGACGCCGATGCCCCCAGGTGCGTGCGAAGCCCGGATGCCCGTGCGCGTTGATCTGCTCGAGCTCGTTGCTGGCCCAATTGCGGATCGCCTCGAGCTGCCGGTCCCAGTATTTCGCCTGGGCGGTCGCGGCCAGCACGTACCGCCGGGCCTGGTCGGGCGAGGCATCGAGCAGCCGCCGGCCGGTAGGCAAGGTCTTCAGATCCACGTCCTCGTAGAGTCGAGTCTCGGGCAGCGTCCCGAGCACCTCCTCGACCCAGGCCAGCACGGCGGCATGTTCCTCGGCCAGAGCCTCGTCCGGCGCGAAGGTGAAGGGATCAGGTTCCGGATCCACGGCCACGATTCGTCTCCATCGACAGGATGAGTGATGCGTTCGCCGGGAACCTGGCCTCCGGCAGCCCCTTACTTCTCCGGCTTCTTCTCCTTCGCCTTCAGGTGCGCATCGAACCAGTCGGCGATGGTGGGCATGTCCTTCTGTTGCAGGTCGGTCCAGCCGTGTCCCTTGCCTTCCTTGACGACCAGCCGGGCCTCGACGCCCTTTTCCTTGAGCTTGTCGACGATGATCTGCGCCTGCTGGATCGGCACCAGGAAGTCCTTGTCGCCGTGGATGATCAGCGTGGGCGGGTCGTCGGGCGTGACGTGCGTGATCGGGCTGATCTGCCGGCCGATCTCGAGGATCTTGCCCACGTCCGTGACCGGCACGAACGCCTTCTTCGCCCGGTCGAACTCGTGGAAGTCGAACGGAGCCCGGAAGTCCTTGAGGATGCCGCACCCCAGCGCGATCTCGCCGGGTTTGCCGTAGTTGAGGAAGTCGGTGGGCGGGAAGAAGCAGGCGACCGCCTGCACCCGGCTGGACTCACGATCGAC
>JAKAUH010000133.1 GCA_021818605.1 Planctomycetota bacterium | reverse complement strand
ATCTCGTTCATGGCGCGGGCGAAGTCGGCGTAGTAGCGATTCGTGTCCTCGCCGACGACGCCGTCGTTGCGCTCGAAGCCGCGGATCGAGCCGTCGGGCCGGCGCTCGAACTCGCCGCCGAAGTGGGTCAGCACCTGGAGCGGTCCGACCGCATGGGTGCCCTCGCGGATGCCGGCCCGGCTTCGGTCCTTCATCAGCGGGACGTCGAGGCAGGCTTTCAAATGCGGCGAGTCGACCTCGCGGATCATCCGCAGAAGGTCGTGGTGATTCTCGATCAATGGCCGATGGTTCTGGAGGGCCAGCGTGACTCCGGCGTCGCCGGCATATCGGGCGCACTCAACCAGCGCCTCGCGGCACCAGCTCCAGATCTCTTCGGGCGGGAACTTCTCGTGGACGATGGGCCAGTGGCCCTCGGCGATGTCGTAAGTGGCGAGCTGTGGGTGCCGCGTCACGCCCCACCAGGCGAGGAAGACGCGCAGGGTCGGTGCGCCGAGGTCGGCCGCCATCCGGATCAGCTCCCTGACGAAGCAGATTTGAGCCTCGCGGACCTCCGGCACGGGGTTGCTGAAGTCGTTATTGGCCGCGACGGCGTAGATCTCGATTCCCTCGCCGTGGGCGATCGAGCGCAGCTCGCGGCACCTCGCCGACGGCCAGTCGAGCGGGTTGCCATGCGGCCGCTTGCCGTCGATCTCGATGCCGTCGTAGCCGTAATCCCGGGCCCGGCCGATCATCTGCGGGAGCGTCAACTCGCTGCCGCGGTACCACAGGCCCAGGTAGGTGATGCTGTAGAGTCCCAGCTTCATCGTGGTCTCCTCAGTGGGCCTTCGCCGCCGCCCAGCGGACGGCGTTATGCACCAGGGTTCGATACGAAGGATTGCGGAACGCCGTGCGCCCGTGGCCGAGCTGGATCGCCACCACTCGCGCGGTCGTGCACGGCCCGACCCAGGCGAGGATCGCGTCGCTGGTCGGATGGTCGGTCGTCAAGAGCGGTCGAATGCTCGGCGAATGATAAAGATTCTTGTAAGTCTCATCCTGGATCTGAAACGGAGCGATGCCGTCAAGGACCGGGTGCGCCTCGGCGGGCGTGACCGAGAGGATCTGATCGTTCTTCACGCTCGACGACGGATGCCCGCCCTCGCGCTGAAGGCGATAGCGACCGCCGACGACCTGTTCGGACCACCAGGGCCATGTCTGGTGGTCCAGCAGCGCATGATGAAGGACGACGACTCCGCCACCGGCCCCGACATAGTCGCGGAGGTTCCCTCGGTGGGCCTCGTCCATGTCGCGGGTGAAGTCATACATGATGATGACGTCATGATTCCCGCGCAGGTCTTTCTTGAACGCATTCGCGGCCGTATCCACAGGCAGGCGGTCGAGGTCGTCAAACAGCGAGTAGAACGCCGCGTCGTGATCGTGGCCGCCGGTGATGAGCAGGGCGCGAATCGGGCCCGGCGCCGATCGCGACGCCGCGGCTTTCGACGATAGTTCCTTGATCCGGATGTTGCGGAACTGCACGAGGCTGGGCGGGCCGGTCCATTCGCCGTTCGCGTTTTTCGAACCATGGTGCTGGAGCGCCAGCCGCCCCCGGTCGGGCAGGTCGGGGATCGTGGCGCCCGGGATCACCGTGATCCCGTTGAGCACGACCTTGACCGTCTTGCCGACAACCGTGATCTCGAAGTGGTTCCACTCGCCCACGGGCCGGTCGGCCTGGTGCCGGGGGGTGACGGCGGCTCGCACGTCCGGCGGCGTGCTTCGGCTGGTGCGCACGGTGTACATCTCTCCCGAGCCGATCGGCCAGCACCAGATATTCACCTGGTAGTCGCCGTTGCCCCGGAGGAAGACGCCCGAATCGGCGTCGGGCAGGGCGAGCTTCACTGCCTTGCCGTGGATGTCCTTCGCGTGGGTGCCGTCGGGCAGAATGTACGGCACATTCCTGTTGACGAACGGCGCCTCCTTGAGCCGCCAGTCGAGCTGAAGAACGAAATCGCCGTACTCACGCTCGCTCCAGAGGTTCCTGTCCCCCTTCGCCTCGCTCGATGCGTCGTAGTCAATCGCGCCGTCAACTACCTTCCAGTGGCCGTTGTCGCCGTCGGGCACCTTCCAGCCGGCGAGGTCCTTGCCGTTGAAGAGCCGGACAAACCCCTGAGAGTCGGGGCTGTCGGACGCCCACGCCATCGAGGCAAGGAGTATCACGGCGGCCGGGATCGCGACGAATCGCTTCGAGATCATGGACGGTCTCCTTCAGGGTTTGCCGGCGCCGACCGCGCTGCGCGGCGGATTCCCCGAACTATAGCGGCGCACCGCGGCGAGGCTCTTGATCGCCGGCGTCAGGTTTTGGAACGAGAGCGGCATCATTGGATCGGCGGGCGTAGTGCTCGCGATACTCGCGAGGCGTCCGGCCGAACTGGCGGCGGAACTCGCGGGTGAAGTGGCTCTGGTCCGAGAACCCGCAGCCCGAGGCGATCTCGGCCAGGCTCGCGCCCGTGTAGACGAGGGCCCGGCTCGCCATGCCGAGGCGCAGCTTGCGCAGGTAGCGCTGGGGCGTCAGGTGGAAGCTCGCGCGGAACTTCCGCTCGAACGCCCGGACTGACATGTGCGCCAGCCGGGCGAGCTGCCGGTTCGTGATCGGCGCGGGATAATGGTCGCGCAGGTGGGCCAGCACAGCGCCGAGCTCATGGGCCGGGGCATCGGCCTGGCCGGGCGTCGTCAGCCGCCGGGTGATCCCGGCCGTGCCGAGGACCGTGCCGCTCTCGTCGACCAGCGGGACCTTGTTGGTGACGTTCCACACCGCGCGACCATCCGGCTGGACGACCAGCTCGATCCGGTCGACGATCCGATGGCCCGCCAGCACCGATTCATCGTCGATGCGGAACTGGTCGGCCAGGAAGGCCGGCGAGAAGTCATGGTCCGTCTTGCCGACAACGTCGGTTAGATCGGGAGTGGCGCCGGCGTGCTGGCCGTCGAGGGAGTAATTGATCAGGAAGGCCCGGTTGACCCAGGCGTACCGGCCGTCGCGATCCTTGATCCAGGCCAGGACATCGTCCAGACCGTCGAACAGCCCGGCCAGCTCGAGCAGGTGTCGCGGCAGTCTCATTCGACGTCGGAACCTCCAACAATGCTCCGATGGACGATGGCCCGCGGCGGATCGCCAGCCGTCCTCGTGCTCGATCGCTTGGCCGACCCATTTGTGCACCTCTTCGGGGGCGATTCTGCCGGTTATAATAAAGGTAGCAGGCGGCGCGCGCCCGGAGCAGGGTGGAGCGAAAACGGGACAGCGCCGCGCCGGCGAGGATCGGAGTGACTGGAGGGAACGGAGTGGCGGCGACGGTCGTGGATCGGATCCGGGACATGCTGGCGGCCTGCGAGGCCGGCGAGTCGGCGTTCCCGCCGGCCGAGCTATACAACGAGGACTGGCTGCTCCGGATCGTCCTCGACTGGTTCGCCCGGCACGGGGGCGACCGGTATCCGCTCTCGCCGATGGCCGGCGCGCGCTGGTTCTCGCAGGCGTGGCTGCCGTCGGCGTTCATGACGCGGTTTCGCGGCGACCGCCTGGCCGAGGCACGGACGCATGCCGACGCCGTGCTCGGCCACTTCATCATCGGCGATCCGGGGACCGCCGCGCTGTCGCTGACGCCCGGGGCGCGCCAGTTCGTCGTGCTCGAGGCCAAGTTGTTTGCCCGGCTGTCGGCCGGCGTGCGGAACGCCCCCTATTACGACCAGGCGGCGCGGAGCGTCGCCTGCATGGCCGAGGCGCTCCGCCGGCTCGACCGCCGGCCCGACGAGATGGACGACCTGGCGTTCATCGTCCTGGCCCCT
>JAKAUH010000433.1 GCA_021818605.1 Planctomycetota bacterium | reverse complement strand
ACGATCATCGCCGAGCTTCGCCAGCTCCGCGACGCCCACACAGAGCCGAACGACGGGACGCGACGGCCGGCGACGATCGCCGCGACCATCGCCCGCGAGCTGATCGGCGCCCCGCCGGCCGCGGCCGGGTCCCTGACCGCGACCGTGGCCGCCGAGGCCGGCAGGGAGTGCACCGAGGCGGCCAGCGACGGCGCGGCCCCCGCGCTCGACCTCGGCGCGGCCCCCGCGCCCGACCTCGGCATCCTGGCAGCCGACGGATCCACGACACCGACGAGCCGTACCGATCTGGCCGGGACGCCCGACCGCCGCTACTACCGCCGGATCGCCCGGCTGGTGCTCCAGGTCGCCGAGGGGCTGGCCTACGCGCACGCTCAGGGGGTGCTGCACCGCGACATCAAGCCCTCAAACCTCATGCTCGACGCCCGCGGCACCGTCTGGATCACCGACTTTGGGCTGGCCAAGGCCGAAGACTCCGACGGGCTGACCCGCACCGGCGATATCCTCGGCACCCTGCGCTACATGGCGCCCGAGCGGTTCGAGGGCCGCTCGGACCGCCGGGGCGACGTCTACGCGCTGGGCGCCACGCTGTACGAGCTGCTGACCCTGCAGCCGGTCCACGGCGAGGCCGATCGGGCCCGGCTCATCGACCGAATCCGGCACGAGTCCCCGGCGCCGCCGCGCCGGCTGGACTCTCGAATCCCGCGTGACCTGGAGACGATCGCCCTGAAGGCCCTGGCCCGAGAGCCAGACCAGCGCTACCAGGACGCCGGGGTGATGGCCGCCGACCTGAGGCGGTTCATCGACGACCGGCCGATTCTGGCGCGGCGGGCCAGCACGACCGAGCAGGTCTGGCGGTGGTGCCGTCGCAATCCGGTGGTGGCGGGTCTGATGGCGGCCGTTCTGGTGCTGGTGGTGGTCCTGGCTGTGGGCGCGTCCGAGGCGGCGGTCCGCTTCCGGGGCCAGCTCACCGCGATCGAGCGGGCCGAGCGGTCGCGACGCGAGTCGATGGCGGCCCTGGTCCTGACCGCCCTGCCCGACGCCGTGCCCTTGATGGTCGCGGATCTGAGACCGGCGCGCGAACTGGCCCTGCCGATCCTGCGCCGGGCCTTCAACGACACCTCGGCCGACCCCGACCGACGGATCCGGGCCGGGGTCGTACTCACGCTGCTCGGCGACGACCGTTCGGCGGAGCTGATCGATCGAATCCCGACGGCGCCGCCGTCGGAGAGCCGCAACGTGATGCTGGCCCTGGCCACATCCCGCCGCGATCCGATCGCCGCGCTGGAGGCGGGCTTCGCCGCCGCCGGGACGCTGGAGGCGCGGGCGCGGTTCGCCACGGCGTTGCTGGCGCTCGGCCGGGACGAGCCGGCGCGGGCGATGCTGGCGCTCGACGAGGACCAGTCGGACCGGGCGGCGTTCATCCACCACCTCGCCGAGTGGCACGGCGACCTGTCGGGCCTGGCGGAGCGGCTCGGCGCCTCGGATGACCCGGCCTACCGGAGCGGGATCTGCATCGCGCTCGGCCGGATCGCCCCGGGGCGGCTCACGGACTCCGAGCGCCGGGCGCTGGCGCCGACCCTGGCGCGGCTCGACCGCGAGGCCGTCGACGGCGGGACGCACGTCGCCGCCGACTGGGCCCTGAAGCGTTGGGGGATCAAGCCGCCTGTCATCACCCCGACCCGGCGCGCCCCCGCCGGGCGAGGCTGGTTCGTCAACGGGCTCGGCATGACGATGGTCGAGCTGCCCGGCGGAGCGATGCCGACGGCCAACACCGCCGTCCTGCCGGTCGCCATGTCGACCTGCGAGGTCACCAACGGGCAGTTCCGCCGATTCCTCGACGATCCCGGGTATTCGCGCGCCGAGAAGCCGCGCGGCGTGGTGATCCCGAAGGAGCTCGCCGACGACCTCCCCGTGTCGTACCTCACCTTCGTCGACGCAATCCTGTTCTGCAACTGGCTCAGCCAGCACGAGGGCCGAACCCCTTGCTATGAGCGGATCGAGGGCACCGCGGACGACTGGCTCTGCCGGTTCGATGCTGACGGCTACCGGATGCCGGATTGGGTCGAGTGGGAATATGCCACCCGAACGGGCTCGACGACACCGTATGCCGTCGGCCCAACGACCGTCTACACCACCGACTACGCCCGAATCGCGTCCGATCGTCCCGAGCCGGTGGCAAGCCGATGCCCGAACGGCTGGGGAGTGTTCGACCTGCTGGGTAACGTCTGGGATCTCGTGTGGATCCTCCGGCCAGGAGAATCCGCCGCGCCACTCGACCCGTCGGCCAGGGTCGCGGGCCCCGGCCGGCCGCGGATTCGGGGGAGCACGGCCTGGGGAGGGACCTACGAGACTGCGATGAACTACTATTACACCCCCGGAATCGAGGAGCGGGTTGATTACGGGCTCCACGTCGTTTGCGGCGAGGGGCGGCTGACCGACCGTCGCGGCCAGCTCGTCGAGGAGTTGATCCGAACCGGCGACCCGGATCTGGCCGCGTGCCTCGCCCGCGCGGGAGTCCTGAGCGCGGGTGACATCGCCGCGATGATCGCTCGTCTTGAGGGGATAGTCCAGCGCGAGCCGGGATCGGCCCGGGCGCGGGTCGGCCTCGGCGCGCTGCTGATCGCGTCGGGGCGCCCGGCCGAGGCGATCGGCCCGCTCGGCGAGGCGGTCCGCCTCGATCCCGATCTGCCCGAGGCCCAACGGGCGCTGGCCCTGGCCAGCGCGCGGACGGGCCACGTTGGCCGGGCCCTGGCCGCCTATCGTGCCCTGATCCAGCTCGGCGAGGCCCGCGATGCGGATTTCCTGCACCTGATCCCGATCCTGAGCCAGACGGCGGGTCCGGACGACGATCTCGCGGGCCTGGCCGCGAACCTCGAGGCCATCGCCGGATTCGGCAACGGCCTCACCTGGGCCCGGGCCAATGCAGCCTGGGCGCTGGTCAGACGGCCCGGCGCCAGCCCCGGCGTCGCGCGCCTGGCCGTCCGGCTGGCCCGCACGTCCGCGGCGCAGGTGACGGGAATACCGCGCGGGAGGATCCTCAACACGCTCGGCATGGCCCTCTACCGCGCCGGCGACTGGTCGGGCGCGATCCACGAGCTGGAGGAGGCCGTCCGACTCGATACGCACGAAGAATTCTACGCGGCTAACGGATTCTTCCTGGCCATGGCCCACTGGCGGCTCAGCGATCCGACCCGGGCGCTGGCGTACTTCGACCGCTCAGTCCACTGGATGGAGATGTTCTGGCCCACCAGTCCCCTTCTGCTGGCGCACCGCGCCGTAGTGGACGGAGCCGGCCAGGAAACTCCCGACAGGCCTCGTCAGGGCGCCGACTGCGCTGCGGACGGGGGCCATCGAATCGGCGGCGACGGTGCGGAGGCCGGACGTGACCGAGCGCAGGCTGCCTCGGGCATCGAGCGTGATGATGGTGACCGACACCAGGACCAGGATCAGGAGGATGGTCCGGGGTCGGCGGGCGCGTCGCGGTCGGGCCACGATCGGTCCGCTACGGGGCCGTCAGCGCGCTGACGACGTGATGAGGACCTGCTTCAGTGCCTCGAACTCCTCCAGGCACTGTCCGCTGCCGATGGCGACGCAATTGAGCGGGTCTCTGGCGACGACGATCGGCATGCCAGTCTCCTCCTGGAGGCGGCTGTCGAGGCCGTGCAGCAGCGCGCCGCCGCCGGTGAGCACGATGCCCTGCTCCATGATGTCGGCTGCCAACTCGGGCGGTGTGCGGTCGAGCGTGACCTTGACGGCGTCGACGATGGCGGAGACAGGCTCGTCGATCGCCTTGCGGATCTCCTGGGTCGAGATGACGAT
>JAKAUH010000956.1 GCA_021818605.1 Planctomycetota bacterium | reverse complement strand
GCGGATCGGCCGCGGCGCCCTCGGGCAGGGCCGGATAGTCGTGCTCTGACAGCCACCGGCCGCAAAGCCGTTCGAGAATCCGCCGCTGCCTGGGCGTCGACTTGCCGTACCACGAGCCCGAGCTACCGTCGCGGACGTGGTTCCAGTGCAGCAGCGTCGCCCCGTCACAAATCAGAGCGTTGGCCGCCTGATTGAGGTCGACGCCCTGCTGCTCGAGCTGGCGGCGAAGGGCCTCTGTCCGGGCCCGGTTCGACGCCAACGAATAGTCGTCGGCGATCCGCTCGGCCTCGCCAGGCTCCGGCGTGATCCCCAGGAACGCCGCCAGCTCGCGCACCGAGCCGACCGGATCCGCGAGGATCTGCTCATAGCGCTGGATCAAAACGCCAGGCTGCCTTGTCCAGAAACGGTCGTTCGCGAGCACCTGGTGAATCATCCCTTGCCGCAGCAGGGCCTCGAAGGTGAGGCTCCGCTTGTGCATCAGGGAAAACGCCACGTCGCGGACATCCCGATACGCGTAAACCACCCGGGACCGACCCTCGGACACCGACCGAGCGAAGCAACCGGCCGCGTCGTGGGACTTGAAGACCGTCCAGGCTCCGGTCGGGCAAACGCCGATCTCGTCGGCCAGCGAGCGGTTCCGGCGAGCGGCCACGAATTCCTCGGGCAGCAGGTAGCCGAGCCGATGGCCCGATCGATGCGTTTCCAGCAGATGTGCAACGACCTCGTACTGCCAGGTCGAGCAGGCGCGGTACATCCCCGCGCAAATCACGGCGACGCCGCGCCCATCGCGGGCCCTGCCTCGTGGCGAACGGCCTATCCCGGCCACGGCCACGGCCACTCCGCCCGCGCCCGTCGAGCCGGCGCCTCGACCGCCCGTGACGATCCCGCGTGGTATGGGCCGGTCGGATCCGTCGAACCGGTCCCGACGAACCGCTTGCTCCCGGATCTGATCGCTCATGACCTGGGTCCCTCCATCGTGATCGGGTCGTGCTCGGCGCGATTCACGGCCAGTCGCGACTGGTCGAGATCCTCGAGTAGCTTCTGGTATCCCCGCGAGGCCGTGGCCGGCCCGGCGGCTTCATCGAGAGTGATCCATCGTTGGGCGATCGGGGCCGACGTGTCCTGACGCTGATCCCGACCCCGGTCGCGCCCGATCGAGTCGGCGACCGCGAGACTCAGCCGCACCGCGCCGTCGCGGTTGAGGTGGATCGGGTCGCGGAACAGGGCACGGTCCCAGGTCGTCCGCTGGCCGTCGAGCACCGTGAGGTTCGCGAACCGCGCCGCCTGGCCCTCGACGAAGCGGCGATAGGACGAGACGGTTCCCGCCCGCGTGTTCCGCTCGAGCCAGAGCGCGTCGGCGGGCGTGAGGACCCAGTAGACCGGAATCCCCCGCTGCTGCGCCAGGTCGAGGAAGCGCTCGACGTGATCGGCATGCGCCGGATGCGGCTGCCAGCTCCACTGCGGCCCGTGGAACGGACGCGGCAGCGCCCCGGCGATCGGTACGAACTGCCGGGGGGCGACCTGCGCGCCCCGGTTGATCTGCCAGTTGCGCAAAAGCGTCCGCAGCTCGTCCGGCTCCATCCGCTCGCCTTCGTGGGGCGTCGTGAAGGCCGAGAGCCCGACCAGGTCGCGGAAGACCTCGGCATACCCGCGCGATGCCAGAGCACCCTCGACCAGCAGCGGCGCTGCGAACCGAGGGTCGCGTGACCGCCAGGCCAGCTCGAACCGCTCGCGCGCGTCAAGGAGCCGGCACCACCAGTTGAGGTTCGTCCGCGGGTCCATGCCGAGCAGCAACGGCGAGAAGCTCACCACGATGAGCCGCGGGCGATGGCCGGCGTCGAGCACGCGTCGGAGCAGGGCATGGCTCGTCGGCGGCCCTCCGCCCAGCACAGCGAGGTTGTAGGCCGTGCAGCCCAGGCGGGCCTCCAGCACGCGCGGAAGGATTCCCAGCTTGATGAGGCTATCGCCGAACGCGAGGATCTCGGCCCCGGCCTCGGGCCCCGAAGCTCGCTCCATCGCGGTCTGCCACGACGCGTCCAGCCGCGAGCGACTCTCGGGCATGGCCGGTGAACGACCGAGCCAGGCCTCGACTGCCAGGACCAGCGCGAGCGCGCCGATCAGGCCGGCCGGCGCGTGTTGCGCCCGCCCCGGCTCCAGGAGCCGTATCCGCACGATGGCTTCCTCCATCCATGGAAAGTCCCGCCGACGGCCTGTCGGCGCGCGTCCCTCCGGCCGGGGTTCTAGCGTTTCTCGTCATCCCTGGCCAGACCGAAATGTTCATCATCGTCGAGATTGACCACAATGCCCTCGCCGTTCTGAGGCGGCCCGGTCTCATCCACCACGGAACCACGGGGACCTGCCTCCCGATCGACGGTTCGCGTCGCCGCGAGGATGATCGTGGCAACCAGCCAGACCACGAACCCGATGGCCAGCACAACCCAGGTCCACGACACCGTGGGGCCGCCCGGAATCGACAGGCGCGGCATCTGCGTGCCGGCCCGCTCGCGGACGATGCCCACGATCCCCGTCATCTCGATCAGCAGGCCGAGGAATCGCAGCCACTGGGCGTAGGTTCGCATCGAGTTGTCCTGTTGTTGCGGTCGAGGAAGGCCATGACGAACGGGGGACAGGCCCCTCGAGAACTCGGAGCCAGTCCCCATTTCGTCATGGCGGGCAACTGGGGACCTCGACCAACTGGCGCCTCAGCTCAGACGTCGGGCAGCTCGTAGCCCTTGCGCGGCTCGCGACTCAGGTGTTCGTTGGCCTCGGAGTCGCGGAGGAACTTCTCGTTCTCGACGTCCCACTCGAGCTTCCGCCCGACCTTGTAGGCGATGTTGCCCAGGTGGCAGGTGTTCGTCGAGCGATGCGCGATCTCGATGTCGCTGGTCGGCTTCGCACGCGACTCCACGCAGTCGAGGAAGTTCCGCACGTGCGCGTCCTGGCCGTCGGCGCCCCTGGCCGTCTCAGGCTTGAGGTCGATCTTTCGCAGCGGGCGGTCGCCGTGGACCATCTTGATCCCGTAGGGCAGCACAGTCTTATCGGGGATGACCTCGAAACCCGAGCGATCCAGCATCAGGCTGCCGTCGGTGCCGCAGAACAGGATGCCGTAGTCGTGCCCGTTGAACCTCAGTCCGTTCCCCTTGCGCATCGAGTAGGTCAGGATGCACTCGGGGAACTCGTAGACGACCTGCATCGTGTCGGGCGTGTCGCGGTTGTCGTCGCTGGTCAGGATGCCGCCGGTGGTGTACACCGACTTCGGCCCCCGGGCATCGAGCGCCCACAGAACGATGTCGTTGAGGTGCACGCCCCAGTCGCTCATCATGCCGCCGGCGTAGTCGAAGAACCAGCGGAACAGCAGGTGGAACCGGTTCGGGTTGAACGGACGCGAGGGCGCCGGGCCGAGCCAACGATCGTAATCGACGTGCGACGGCGGATCACAGTCCGCGTACTTGCCCAGGCCGGTCGGGCTGATGTTCTCGTAGTTCCAGGTCTGCACCCAGAAGATCTTGCCGAGCTTCCCGGACTTGACGATCTCGACGGCGCGCTGGAAGTGAGTTGACGAGCGCTGCTGGGTCCCCACCGCGATGATCTTGCCCGTCTTGCGGGCGGCGCAGACCATGCGCTGGCCCTCGGCCACGTTGTGCGCCACGGGCTTCTCGACGTAGACGTCCTTGCCGGCCAGCACGGCCTGAATGGTGGGCCGCGCGTGCCAGTGGTCGGGCGTGGCGATGATGACGCCGTCGACGTCCTTGCGATCGAGCATCGGGCGATAGTCGCGACCGGTGGCAGGCTCGTTGTTCCTGGCCTTCTTCACGCGCT
>JAKAUH010000534.1 GCA_021818605.1 Planctomycetota bacterium | reverse complement strand
GCGGGTCCGTCCGTCCGCCCGATCCGATCTGGTTCGGTTCGATCCGATCCGATCCGATCCGATCCGCGTCAGACTGGAAAGCCTGACCTACGCCTCGCAGGCTCTCAGGCGATCAGCTCGCCCAGCTCCTCCTTGAGGCGGCGGAGGACGCGCGACTTGGCCTGGCGGACGCCATTCTGGGTGAGGCCCAGCTCGTCGGCGACGTCGGCCGGGCTGCGGTCCTCCACGGCGACCTTCCAGAAGGCGAGCCAGGTCCGCTCCTCGAACTGGCAGCGGACCTGCTCGAGGGCGCGGCGATACAGCGCGGCGACCTCGGCAGCGGGGTCGGGGTCGGCGCCGCAGTCGGTGGCATCCGGCACGCCGCCCTCGACGGGCACCTCCCGAAGCCGGATGAGGGCCTCGGTCCCTCCCTCAGCGCCGCCGCACCCGCGCCGGAAGTGATCGCGGACCTTGTTCTGGGCGATCGCGCGAAGCCAGCCCCGGAACGTCCCGCCCGGCCGATCGTGCTGGAAGGCCGCCAACCCGGGCGCCACCGCCGAGAAAACCTCCTGCACCAGGTCCGGCACGTCACCGGGCGAGACGCCCCACTGCTGACACCAATGGGCGACCAGCGGCGAATACAGGTCCACCAGGCGCCGCCACGCGTCCTGATCGTTCGACCTCGCCCGGATCAGCAGGCTTCGCGAGGTGGTGTCTTCGGATCTCAATGCGTTCCGCCCCTTCCTCGGGTCCAGGCCGACCTTCCTCGGGGCCCATGAAGCATCTGGAGACGCGGGTTGACAACAGCGCTTATCAGCGTAAATCTATATCCCAGATTGTAAACTTCGGGAGCAAGCTCTCACAACCCGGAGGCCGCCGGGAAGAGGCCGATGGACCACGAAGGGTGCCCGCCTCCGGAGATCCTGCTGGCCTTTTCGCGGGGCGAGTTCGCCGAGAGCGACGTGCATGCCGTGGCCGGGCATCTCGATTCGTGCCCGTGCTGCTCCGAGTCGCTGGCGCGATTCGATAGCGACCCGGACACAATCCTGCTGGACCTGCGGCGGCGGTCCGGCTGTCCAGCCTGACAGGGCCGAACCGTCAGGCTGGACAGCCGGACCGACGTGAGAATCCTCCTTGCCGGGGCAACAAGACGGATCCGGATCGGCGGACCGGGCCCATCGGCAGCACACACCGGTCCAGCGCCCGCACGCCTACCGTGCATCAGTACCTTCCTCCGTGGGATCTCTGCGCCCCGCGCATTCGCTGCACGCAGAGTCCCGCGCGGAGGTGAGGAGATCGCGGACGGCCCAGGCGCTCCGCCGATCTCCGGGCCGTGCCGGCTCACGCCTTCCCGATCTCTCTCCGCGCCCTCCGCGGCTTCGCGCGCGACCGAATGGGATGCCCGGCTCGCACGGCCGCCCTCCTGGGCCGCCAGGTGCCCTAACTCGTGAACGCATTGAAGATATCCGAGAACGCAAAAGGCGCCTGGACGATCGAGCTGGCGTTGTCCTCGGAATAACTCAGCGCGCCGCGCGGGTCCTCCCTATCGCGGGCCAGCGACCACATTGACAGCTCGCCCAGGCCGACCTGCTGCGCGAAGGCCAGAAGCTGGCTGGCGTCAGACTGCACGAACACCTCGTCCGAGACGTCGTTCACGCCGATCAGCGGTGTGACACCGATCATCTCCCAGAGCTGCGCCGTCGAGAGCACCGAGCCGTACAGACTGCCGAGCTGCGCCTCGGTGCTTTGGGCCGCGTCGATCGCGTAGGTGCCCATCTGGCCCTGCGGGTTCGGCGCTGCGCTGTCGCCGTAGTCCATCGCCATGACGTTCACCGTGCTGATCTTCACCCCGTACTTGAGCGCCGACTGAAGCACGTACAGCCCATCGCCCGTCAGCCCGGTGGGGAGCACGGGGAGCGTGAACGAGACATCCAGCGTCCGCCCGGCCGACGCGGCCGACGCCTGAAGCGCGGCGATCGCCTGCGAGCGGCGGTCGATCGACGCCCTGTCGGCCACCGCCGCGCCCTCGATGTCGAAGTCGATGTGCGTCAGGCCATACGCCGTGATCACCTGCTGATACGCGGCGGTCAGCGCGGGGACGTTCGTGATCGCCAGGGCCAGCCCGGTCCCTGCCTCGCCGCCGAACGACACGCTGACGTCCCCGCCCGCCGCACGCACCGCCGCCACCTGGGCGCGGATCGACTGGTCGAACGGCCCGCCGTTCACCTCGTACGACGTGTATCCACCCCACGCCGGGGCATTGTTCGCATCGGCCGTGATGAACGCCAGGGTAAAATACTTCAGCCCCGCGGCCTGCATCGCCGTGGTCAGGCTGTACGTCGGATACAGCGTCATGTCCACATAGGGAGCGAACACATGAGCCGGCCAGTTGCCGGCCACGGGCGCGGCAACCACCGCGATTGACACCGTACCGGTCGCGCTGCCGCCGTGGCCGTCGGAGACCGTGTAGGTGAACGAGTCGTCCCCCAGGTAGCTGGCGGCCGGCGTGTAGGTCAGCGTGCCCGTCGAGGTCTTCGCCACCGTTCCATGCGCCGGGTTCGTGTACGAGGCGAGTGAGAGCACATACCCGCTCGGGTCGGAAGCGTCCGCCAGAACGTTGAGCGCCAGCGCGGTCCCCTCGAGCGTGGTCGTCGACACGTTGTTCGCGACCGGCGGCGCCGTGATCGTGTCCACGATCGTGGCCGTGCCGGCGGTCGTCGCCAGGCCCGCGTTCACCGGGGACGACAGCACGACCTCGAACGTCAGGTTCGGCTTCGACGTCGTATCGGCCAGGATCGGCACCGCGATCGTCTGGGTGAGTGTCCCCGGGCTGAAGGTCAGCGAGCCCGACTCGGCCGTGTAATCCGTACCGGCGCGCGCGGTGCCGTCGGCCGTGGCGTAGTTGACCGTGACCGTCTCCGTCGACACGCTCGACAACGCCACGGTGAACCGCGCCGTGCTCCCGGCGGCACCGTCGTTCACGGTGACGTTGCCGGCCTGAAGCGACGGCAGGCCCGCGCCCAGCGCGTGGCCGTTCAGAACGTAGTTCGCCGGCACGTCCGAGCCGACATTCCCCGGCGATCCATTGAAGCCGAACGACACCGAGCCGTACGCCGGGATCGTGGCGTTGTATCCCGCGTTGTTGATCGTGTAGGCGTCGCCCGAGTGGCTGGCAATCACGCCGTCCCAGATGCTGGTGATCGACCGGTCCCAGGTGAATCCGAGCGTCCAGTTGTCGATCGGGGTCGCCTGATCGTTGGTGATCGTGATCTCGCCGCCGAAGCCGCTCCCCCAGTCGCTCGTCACGGCGAACGACGCCGAGGCCGCGAGCGTGGTCGGCGGCGGGACCGTGTCGACGATCGTCGCGGTCCCCGAGGTCCGGGCCAACCCGGCACCAACGGCACTGGCCAGGTCCACCTGGAAGTTCAGGTTCGGCCCGGACGTCGTATCCGGATGGATCGGCACCGAGATCAGCCCGCCGACCGTGCCCGGGGGGAATGTGAGCGTGCCCGACTCGGCCGTGTAATTGATCCCGGCGCGCGCGATGCCGTCCACCGTCGAGTAGCCAACCGTCACCGGAGTCGATGACGGCGGCGACAGCGTCACATCGAACACCGCCATGGCGCCGGAAGGCCCATCATCGACCGTGATGTTGTCGATGCTCAACGTCGGCGCATTGCCGCTGCCGATCGCCGCGCCGTTGAGCTTGTAGCCGGTCGGCACGTCCGAGCCGACGTTCCCCGCCGCGCCGTTGAATCCGAACGACACCGAGCCGCCCGCCGGGATCGTGGCGTTGTATCCCGCGTTGTCGATCGTGTAGGCGTCGCCCGCGTGGCTGGCAA
>JAKAUH010000690.1 GCA_021818605.1 Planctomycetota bacterium | reverse complement strand
CACCGACGGGCCCTCAACAACGCGGACGTCGGCGACGGCCGAGAGCGGGATCTGCACGAGCCGCGCCTCGGCCGCTTTCTGAGCCTGTCGATCCGAGGCGGACACGGTCGCCGCCCGGCCCATCGCTTCATCCCGGGCCGGCGTCCCACGAGCCGAGACGAGGATGTTTTTGAGACTCGCGACGTCGTCGCGATAATCGCGGGCGTAGCGGACGCGGACCGGGTAGCGCTCGCGGCCCTCGACGGTCTGCGTCAGCGGCCGTCCGCCCATCGCGGTCTCGACCACGTCCTGCAGGTCGCCGACGTTGATCCCGTACCGCGCCGCTTTCTTGCGATCAATCTGGATCTCGACATAACCCTTGCCGGTGATCTGGTCGGGGAAGACGTTCGCCGCGCCGGGGACCGAGCGGAGCGCCGCGGCGACCTGCTGCGAAACGCGCTGGATCGAATTCAGGTCGGGGCCGAAGACCTTCACCGCGACCGGCTGCCGCACGCCCGTCGAGAGCATCTCGATCCGGTTGGCGATCGGCTGCGTGAAGCTGTTCCCCCAGCCGGGCATCTGAAGGGCCGAGTCCATCTCATCGCGGAGGTCCAGTTTCGTCTTCTTCCACAGCAGGAGCCGGTCGGCGAGCGGGCGATCGAGCGCGGTGCGGATCGCCTTCAGCTCGTCGGGACTGGCGTCACGGAGCGTCAGGTTTCGCTCGCGGCCGAGCCGGTACAGTTCATCAACCGCGGACGAGTCGACGACCGTGACGGCGCGGTCGAACAACTCCCAGTTGAGCGGCCGGATCCGTTCGACGATCCGGCGCTCGTGGGCCGCGGCCAGCCGCGCGGCGATCTGGTCGGGAAATGTCGGGCGCTCGACGCCGAACAGCTCTCCGGCCGTGGCGACGAGGCGCTCGACGGTCGAAGGCGGCGGCGCGAGCAGGTCCGGCCGATCGGCGAGAACGCCCAGCGCGATCATCTGGCGGGCGGCGTCGTCGACCAGCGCTCGAACGTCGACGGTGAGGACTTGCTCGGCGAGGCGCTCGCCATGGGTCCTCGCCAGATCCGCGACCAGTTGCTCGCGCTCGGCGGGAGTCGGCATGCGGACCACCGCGGATCGCGGCACGCCAGCCAGCAAGGCGTCGACCGCATCATCGACGAGTGCTCGGCCCAGTACGGAGCGGAACTCGATCAGCCGGCGCGCGGCCAGCTCGCGCAGGACGGCGTCAACCTGGGTCGTCACCGTCATCGCGACCTCGTTCAGCAGCGAATCGGCGTCGTCAGGTTCGGGACGACGGAGGATTCCTCGCGCGGCCATCGCGTCGAGCGCGGCCCTCGCCTGCGCGAGCGCGTCGTCGAACCGGAGCTTCCGCCGGGGCCAGGCCGAGCGATCGCGCAGGTTGATGACCGTCTCGACCATGTCGAGCGGCGAGGGGTCCGTCGGCGTCTCAGCGCGGCCGGCCTTGCCGACGACCTGCCAGACCTCGGGGAACCCGCGGAGGATCGCGTCGCGCACCCGCAGGTCGCGCGTGGCCTCGGCGATCGAGGCGCGCGGGACGGTCGTCGGCATGTCCATCAGGCTCTGCTCGTCCAGGTCGGGCATGAATTCGCGGCCCAGTTTCGTCGAGGCCACCCAGCCCAGGCCGAGGATCACCGCGAACAGCCAGCACACCAGCGTGGTGCGGTCCATCAGCGTGCCGAGCATCGGTTTGAAGATCCCGATCATCGAGCGGACCAGCCAGTTTTCTTCCTCGGATTTGATTCGCCCCTTGAGGAAGATCGGGATGAGCGCCGGCACCAGCGTGATCGACAGGATCGCCACGCCCACGAGTGCGAATGTCTTGGTCCAGGCCAGCGGGTGGAACATCTTCCCCTCGCGGCCGGACAGGGCGAAGACCGGCAGGAACGACAGGATCGTGATGACCACCGAGAAGAAGATCGGCCGACCGACGGTGCGGCAGGCGCGGACGACGATCTCGGTCGTGTCGCCTCGAATCGGCTCGCGGCCGAAGTGGCGCGTCAGGTGGTGCGCCGCGTTCTCGCCCATCACGACCGCCTGGTCGATCAGGATCCCAACCGAGATCGAGATCCCCGCCAGGCTCATGATGTTTGAAGACAGGCCGAAGGTGCGCATCATCAGGAAGCTGAAGAGGATCGCCAGCGGCAAGGTCGCGGCGACGACGAAGGCGCCTCCGAGGTGCCCCATCACCAGCAGGATCGCCAGCGTGCAGACGATCAGCTCCTCGCGGACCGTGCCCGCGACGGTTTCAATCGCCTTGTGAATCAGGGGCGTCCGGTCGTAGAACGGGACGATCCGCACGCCCGCCGGGAGCCCGCCCTGAAGCGCGGTGATCTTTGCCTTGATCCGCCGCGTGACCTCAAGCGGGTTCTCGCCGTACCGCATCAGCACGACGCCGCCGATGACCTCCTTGCCGTTTTTCTCGAGCACGCTGCGACGGAATGCCGGGCCGATCTGCACGGTGCCCAGGTCGCCGACCGTGATCGGCGTGCCGTTCTTGCGCTGCGAGACGACCGTATCGCGGATGTCCTCGACCCCGCGGATCCAGCCGACCGAGCGGATCAGGTACTCGGCGTTTCCCTGGTGGATGACCCGCCCGCCGACCGAGGAGTTGGACCGGGCGATGGCCGAATTCACCTCGCCCAGGCTGACTCCCAGCGCCCGCAGCTTGTTCGGGTCGAGGTCCACCTGGTACTCGCGCGGCGCGCCTCCGACCGAGGCGACCTCGGCCACGCCCGGCACGCTATTGAGCTGATAGCGGACGAACCAGTCCTGGATCGAGCGCAGCTCATCCAGGGCCAGGCCCTCGCCCTCGACCGTGTACCAGAAGATCTGCCCGACCGCCGTGGCGTCCGCGGCCAGGTACGGCACGACGCCCGGCGGCATCTCGGGGGCGATCGTGGCCAGTTTCTCCAGCACTCGCTCGCGGGCGAAGTAATAGTCGATCGACTCATCAAAGATGATCGTGACCATCGCGAAGTTGAATTCACTCGACGATCGGATCACCTTGACGCCGGCCAGCCCCTGGAGCCGCGACGACAGGGGATAGGTGATCTGGTCCTCGACCTCCTGCGGGCCTCGGCCCAGCCAGTCGGCGAAGACGATCACCTGGTTCTCGGACAGGTCGGGGATCGCGTCGACCGGCATGGTCAGCATCGCGCGCACTCCGGCGACGGCCAGGGTGACCGCGGCCAGGATGACGACGACCCGGTTGCGGATCGACCACTCGATGATCGACTCGATCATGGCAGGCTTTCGAGGTGGCTGTTCCAGGTGTCAATGTATGTGAGATTTCGGCGAGGCGGGCGCGGGATCTGCCGGCGCTGCTGCCGCGTCGGCCGACGGCCGCGGGTTCAGCCGCGACTCGGCATCGATCAGGAACGCGCCGTGATCCGCGACTCGCTCGCCCGGCGCGAGGCCCTCGAGCACCGGGAAGCGGTCGCCGACCCGCGGGCCGAGCACGATCTGCCGGCCCTCATAGACGCCCGGCTCGGCCTCGATGTACACGACCTTGCGCGTTCCGGTGTCAACGACGGCCGACTCGGGCACGCTGAGCACCTGGTCGGACGGCGGCGGATCCAGCCGGGCGAGGTAGCGGGCCGGCCGGGCCTTGATCCTGGGCGGGCATTTGCCGCAGCACGTCCAGACCCGGCGCCCGGCGACCTCGACGACGACCGGCTTGCCCATGACGCCGAGTTTCAGGTTGGTAACCGGGCATTTCTCCTGCTCGGCCGCGGTGCGTGCGATCCGCCGCGACGACCCGCCGGCTCGTTTCGACGAGGCAAACCGCTGGCGGAAGGCCGGGGAGTCGGAGACCGGCGAAGT
>JAKAUH010000736.1 GCA_021818605.1 Planctomycetota bacterium | reverse complement strand
CTCGGCCTACCTGTATCTGGCGCCGAACCGGGTGAACAACGCGACCGGGCTGTTCAACATGCTGCGCAACGAGGGGGGCAGCCTGGGCATCGCGATCGTGACCGTGCTGGTCGACCGCCGCGGCCAGTTCCACCAGTCGCGACTGGCCGAGAGCGTCACGTCGCTCAATCCGGCCGTGGATCGGTGGACCGAACACTACGCCCAGCTTCGGATGGTGCGCGGCGGGGTGACCCAGGTCATGGCCGACGAGCAGGGGATGGGAATGCTCACGCAGATGGTTCATAACCAGGCCCGCCAGATGGCCTATCTCGACCCCTTCTGGGTGTTCTCGATCCTGGCGCTCGTTGCCTTGCCGCTCGTGCTGATCATGAAGAAATCGGTTGCACGCGGAGGGCTGGCGGCCCATTGAGCCCCCAGCCGCCGCGAGCGTCTCTCAACCTCGGATGCGAATCGTCGTCGAGCCCGACGCGTTCCCGTCCTGAGCCAGGATCGTGTAGATGCCTGGTCCAGCCAGATCGCCCGTCCAGGCATCCCGTCCATTCCAGACTCCCGAGAGCCGGACCTCGCCGCGATGGCCAAACCGCGGCGGCCGTTTTGCGGTCGAGGACCAGACGACCGTCGCCCCGTCGAGCACCTCAAAACTGCCGGCCACTCTGTGCATGAAGCCGGCGTGCGGTTTTCGCCCGAGTTTCTGAACGTCCATCGTCATGTGAATCGGGTGCCCGACCCGGTAACGCGGGCGATTGGTCTTTACCATCAGGTGGCCAGCGTACGAGGACGAAGGCGAGGGGTCGCCGATCGACGTCGTGTTGCCCGGCACGGGCGTCACCGCGACCGGTCCCGAGCCCACAGGTGCCGCTGGCGTCGGGTCGGTGGGTGACGGTGCTGGTGATGAATCGCTGGTCGTTCCGGGGTTCGACGAATGCGGCGAGGAAGGAGACGCGGAGGCGGAACCCTCGACCGTAATCGAGGCAGTTGCCCCCTGGGCCGCGAGCTGATTGACGATCTGGAATTTTCCCGAGACGGGCGACGAGCCGCCCTGCGGAATCCCGTCCCACGTGGCGGTCAGCGTCAGCGACTGGTCTGGCCCGAGCGGCACCATCTGGATGAAAAGCGGATTGATCCCCCCGTTCGACCGCCAGACGACGTGCCCATCCTGCATCACGTTGAACCCGTCAATGCTGGGACCGTCGTTGACAACGGTCGGCGTGTCGGACGTGTTCGTCTCCTGGAACGTCATGACGACCGGCTGCCCAACCCTGTAGGTCGACGCGTCGGTCGTGAGGCTGGTGGCCAGCCCCGAGAGCAACGACCGACCCTCCAGGGCCTCGAGTGAAAACACGCTGTGGCGCTTCATGACTCGATCCTTCACCCCAGAAACCGGGGCAAGCCGGGCCGTCGGCGGACGGCCCCGATCACTTTGGCCTGGCCAGGATCTTGACGTGGTGAAGTTGGAACCAGGCTCGCCGTGGGGCGGATGTGCCCTCGCGTTTCCATACCCTATCGCAATTCCGCTGCCGGACAATGCGAATCCTGCCGCATCGCTCGAATTGCCGCCTGCTGGCTGGAGACCGACTGATCGCCGCGCCACACGTGTGCTTTTCCAGACACGTCCTCACCGCTCGGCCTCAGTCCACATACGAGATTCGCAGCGAGCATGTGACTTTCACCCTGATCCCGGCCATCCGGTGACCGGGCGTCCTCAGAGCGCAACCCAATCATGGACCACTTGATGACAAAACGAACACCGCCGCGACTCCCAGACCTGGAAGAATTGGGTGGCTCTGACAATACGACGAAAATGCAAGGTTTCACGCATTCATTGGGTCTCTTTCATCGGTATGGGTGTCGCCCCGCGTCATGAAGCTCCGTTCGCAGGTTCTCCAAGCGCCCAGGACGACGCGCGACCGCAGATCGCAGCCAGGAAGTCGGATGGGCGCTCACCGGGCGGGACATTGATGCGTAAATCACACGCGACGGAACCACCGTTTTATTGGAGGCGGCAAAAAACTGTGACACAAATCCGTCACGCTCCGTATTTGTGGCAGGAGAGCGGCTTGACCTGGGCCTTGCTCCGACGGCCCTGTGGCGGCGGCCGTGCTCCTTGGTGAGCTGCAATCCGCGAGGGAGTCGGGGCGATGAGATCCATCAAGTTGATCGCCGCACTGCTGGGAATCCGCTCCGCGTCGCGTTCCCGTTCCTGTCGTCGACGCCCCGTCGCTCCCCGATCGTGTGTCCGCGACTGGCTGCTGGAGGATCGCAGCCTGCTGGCGGCTCACGGACTGGTGAATCTGGCCGTGGCACACGGGGTCGCACATCCGCTGGCAAAGTATGCGATCGAGACGTCGCTGCACGCGCCCAGTGGTCCGGCGCCGGGAGTCTTGCCGAGGATACAGCACCAGGTCGCCACCCAGGTTGCGGCGCACGCCACGACCCCCTCCGGCAAGCAACCGATCTCTGTTGATGGGATTCAGGACAACCACGGCAAGGACCACAAGGGGGCGAAAGCGACGGCCCCGGAGGGTAGCACGGACGGTATGAAGAGCGGGTCGGGCTACGGCGAAACAAATTCGACCCCGCCCGCCCGGTCGAGGTATGCAATCGCGGGCGCCGCGACCCCGCAGGGCTCGACGAACGAGGGCGACTCGCCGCTCGTGTCGGCTGGGGGCACGGACGTACAGACGACGGGGGATTCCGGCCAATCCACCGCCTCGAGCCAGGCCGTAGCGTCGGGCCAAACGATTGCCCAGGGGCACTCCGCGATCGTCCAGAGTGCAAAAGCACTTGCCGATACGATGACGCACGGCTCGTTCGGCGACGTCAACCGCGACGACCGGGCGGAAAATCAGTCGCCGTCACAGGGTTTGCCCGGCCCGACTGGTGACACGACCCCCGAAGCCCAGTCCGGAATGAACACGGGGACGATGGACTTTCTGGGGGCCTTCGGCGCAGCGGAAAAGGCCTCCGCCGCGAGTGAAACGCCGTCGGTATCGTCCTTCATCCATGTCGCCAATGCCTTCGTGACCGCGATGTACCGCGAGACCTTCGACCGGATGCCGGAGGTTGTCGAGCTCAAACTCTGGTCGAGACACCTCAAGGCGGGAGTCGATCCGCGCGTCGTGGCCTGGCACATCTGGAATAGCCCCGAGCACCGGAGGCTGGAGCGGCATGGCATGATCGCCGCGAAAGCATTCCAGCGCTCCTACAAGGACGCGGTGACCATCGGGCGGCAGGCCGTCCGGGATCAACTCTCCCTGCCGGCCGGGCCTCTCTCGTCAAGTGCCGGCAGACCGTCAACGGCGCCCGCCGTCGCGAGCCGGGCGGGCGATGCACGCCGAACATCTTCCCCCCGCCATCCGGGAAGCTTGCTTCAGAACTGACCCGCGCTGATGATTTCGCCGCTCGACTTCGTTGAGACATATCCAAAAACGTGGCTCTCGATGGTTTCCTTGAGGAACCGGACCGAGCCGTCGCAGAACAGGAAGTTGCAGCCGCCGGGATGGAGGCTCCAGTAACTGGCGATATGCGCGGCGCGATCGATGGGAGTGACCCAGACCGGGTTCTCCCACTCGCCCGTGTAGCCCAGCACAAGATTATGGTCGGGGACCAGTTCTCGCGGCTGCCAGCCTGGACTCGTCGATACGATGTTTCCGGGAATGACGCCGACCCACGACCCGTCGGCAAGGTTCCTCGATCGCTCACCGACCATGAACGTCAGGCTGGTCCCGTCTGCAATGTCGCTCAGACCGACCGCGCCATTCCGCTGGAACGTGCCGTCGGCGGCTTCGAGGGTGGCCTTCATCAGGAGTCGTCCCCCGGAAGCGAGATCGGA
>JAKAUH010000420.1 GCA_021818605.1 Planctomycetota bacterium | reverse complement strand
GAAGCAATCAGCCCGACCGGGGGTGACAGTGCATCCGTGATGGTGCCCAGGGCGAGCCGCCAGGCTGCGGGGCGGTCGACGTTTGTCGCATGCATCGTGGGCAGGTCAGAACGGATTCCTGCTAGATCGGCGCCGTGTTGCTTGTGAGATTGTGTGGTCTCTGTCTTGCTGGCAGCATGGTCAAGATGAGTGCAAACTATTTCCCGGTCGGGCCCTGGCCCTGCGGGATTATGGATCGCCCAAAGCGCGCGAACGAAGCCAACCAGGCCCCGGAAAGCGCGCGAACGAAGCCAACCAGGCCCCGAAAAGCGCGCGAACGAAGCCAATCAGGCCCCGGAAAGCGCGCGAACGAAGCCAATCTTCACGAGTCCTTCATAAGACTCGCGGTGATTCGTCCGGCGCGCGGTCGTGTTCTCAGGCGTGGTGGATTGTGTCCTTGCTTGCTTGGAATTTTCTGCCTGGCTAGGGGCATGGATGTCTGTCGGCCGTCCATTATGAGGCGATCAGGGACGGCGGCGTCGTTCGGCTTCTCGCTCGCGTTCCAGGGCGGGACGGGCATAGGTGCGTGGCGCGGGGCGGCCGAATGTACCGCCGGGGAGCGGGCGCCGGAGGATTGAGTTGTAGGACGCGCGGGATTCGGGTGTGAAGCGGCCGGATTCGGCGGCGGCCGGTTCTGCGCGGTCGCGGGCCATCTGGCCGCCGGCCGGCTCGCGACGGGTGGCGTTCGCCTCTCGCCGTGCGACCTCGGCGCGGGCGCCTTCGCCACCTGCGGGATGGCCGCCGGGGTGTCCGGCGGGGCGCGCCGCGGGATGAGCGGCGATCGGCGAGTGGGGCATGCTCATCGTCCTTGGGTGGTTGACGAACCCCTCCCGCGCGGCGGTTCGCTCCTGGGTCGCGCGGTGCTCGCGCGCGGCGTCGCGCGCGCCGGCATGGCGGCGGAGCTGCTGGCGCTCGGCCGAGCTGACTCGCTCCATCCGCAGTCCTCGCCCGGCGATCGGGTCGGCGGCGAGCTGGTGCAGCGTCATCGCCATGTTGCGGTGGTCGATCACGCGAACGTCTCGCGTGATCGTGACGTTCCGCATCATCCGCACCTGTTCGGCGTACGTGCCCGGCGGCCGGAGGGCGACGTTCTCCCGGCGCAGGCGATAGGCCTCGCGCACCTGGGTGGCCCACCGTGGGTTTTGACGCACGTACACGACCGAGTCGTACGCGAACATCGGGTCGTAGAAAACCGGCCGGCCGACCGCGAGGCCGAACGAGAACCACGGCACAATCCCGAGGCCGACGTAGGCCGGGGCGTAGTAGTTGCCGAAGACATAAGAGTTGGTGCTGGCCTGGACGAACAGGTTCGCCGTGAAGGCCGAGCCGACGATCGTGACCTGCGGGGTGTAGACGAAACCGGGCTGAACGTACACCGGCTGCGGGTAGTAAACGGGGGCGAACATCAGGCCGCGGCTGGCGACGGGGAGGTCCCAGTAGCCGGGGACAAAAAGGTAGCCGCTGGGGGTCCAGACGTAGTGCGGCGGCATCCAGATCCAGCCGGGCTGGACGGCCGCCCAGAAGCCGGGCGTCCAGGCGTACCCGCCGCCTTGCCAGCTCCAGTAGCCGGGGGTCCAGACGACGTTCGGATTCGGCTGGGGCGAGTTCGGGCCGGATTCGAGGCTCGTCGGAGGCGGAGGTAGATAGGTCGCTTGCTGTTGCGGTTGCCGCGGGGGCTCGTCCGAATCCGAACCTGCGGCGGGAGCGGGACTCGCGGGCATCCAGGCGCCGGGGACCCACTGATAGCCGCCGTCGGCGGTGTTCCAGTAGCCGGGCACCCACTGCGTGCCGGGAGGCGGCTCGCGCCAGACGCCGCTGACCCACAGGTAGTCCTTGCGGGTAACGTCCCACGCCCAGTAGCCGGGGATCCACTGAATGTTGTGTCCCGACGGCTTCTGGTCGGGCGGGACCTCCTGGATGGGATCCGGCGGCTTCTTCTCGACCACCGGCGAGGCCCTGGGGTCGTGGATGACGGGCGTCGCAAAGGCTTCGTGCACCGGGCCCTGCGTCAGGACCTGCCCGCCCGAGCTATCGCCCTCGGCGGCCGGAGCGTCGGCCTGGGCGGGCTGGGCGGCTCCGCCATTTTCGATGGGCGTGGGATCGGGCGGCGGCTGGTCCTGGGCGCAGGCCGACATCATCGCGGTCGGCGCGAGGATCAGGGTCAAGAAGGCGAGAACGAGAGTCCGGCTGTCATCCCCGGCTCGCCCGGGCCTGCGAGGAATCGCCACGTCCGTCCTCCTTGCGGTTGCGCGTCCGGATCCTCTCCGGTCCGGATCCTCTCCGGTCCGGTCCGGTCTGGTCTGGCCTGATCCGGCGCGGGCGGCGTGTGGCCCCACCATCGGGTCGGGTGCACCACGACCATGTGGGTCGGGATTCTACCGGAAGCGGCGGAATTCGTCTGCCGGAGTCCGGCAGATGCATGGGATTCTTGATGTGGGATCGGCGGGTGGAGCTGGCTCGGCAATTCCGGAGTCTTCGAAAGAATCTCCGCGCAGCGTGTGACATCGTTCGAAGGTGCCCGCACAAAACAGTGGGCGCCTTCGAAGGGAGCGGGCATCTTCGAAGACCGCTGGCTCGCTCCGCGAGCGATTCCGGGGAACGGATCGCAGGCAAAACCAGCCGCCAGACGCCGTGAATCGCCGATTCACCGGGGCCGGACCGGCCTGGACCGGCCCGGCCCGGCGGTTGGGCCGGTCTCCGCCGGCCGTCTTACTTCATCGCAAGTCGCTTCACCCGGCGGGCGACATTATTACG
Organism: Planctomycetota bacterium; assembly: GCA_021818605.1. Classification (GTDB taxonomy): domain Bacteria; phylum Planctomycetota; class Planctomycetia; order Isosphaerales; family Isosphaeraceae; genus JAKAUH01. The sequence continues at coordinate 1,050 of JAKAUH010000420.1, read as the reverse complement.
CCGGCATGAAAGTCGGTCAGGCTTTCCAGTCGGCCAGGGCCTGAACGCCAGGCTGGTTGGTCGCCGGGTCATGTCTGAAGAGAACCGGGCGCCCCACGTCTTCGGTTCGCCTGGCGGTTTTGCAACGTGCGGCCACTGACTACTGCAGGCTCAGGCGGCCAGGCCGTCTGGGTCGAGCTCGCGGGCGGCGACGGCGATCGTGGGGGCGTCGACGAGCGGGAGATCCTGCGCGTAGCCGACCAGCAGGGCGAGGTCGGCGAGTCGGTTGAGCCGGCGGGGCAGTCCGGCGGCGTGGTAATGGAGGGAGGCCAGGGCCGCGGGCGAGAAGAGGGCGGCAGGTCGGGCGGACTCGGATGCGGATGGGGGCTCCGATGCCGATGCCGATGCCGATCCCGACGCGGCGGCGAGCCGGCCGAGGATGTACTGCGAGGACTCCGACGCGATCAACGGCGCGGCCAGGCAGCGCGCAGCCAGGCGATCGGCCAGGGACGGGGGAAGATCGTCGAGCAGCTCGGTCGTGCCGACGACGAGGACCATGAGGTCGGGCGGTCCGTCGGTGGCGAAGTTGAGCAGGAGGCGAAGGGCTTCGAACGTGGACGGGTCGCGGATGGTCTGCGCGTCGTCGACAATCAGGAACGCGCGGCGGCCCTGGAGGGCCAGCGCGGCGAGACCCGTCCGCACGCGTCGCAGCGATTCGCCGGGTGTTGCCGACGGCGACGGGGGCATGCCCAGTCCCTCGGCCAGGAGGTTCAGCAGGTCGGCGGCGGGGAGGGCCGGAAACGGCAGGTGGATGCCGGTGGCATCGAGCTGGCTCGCCAGGCGGCGGGCCAGCAAGGTCTTGCCCGAGCCGCCTGGGCCGTGAAGGATCGCCGGCCCGCCCGAGTGCTCCAGCGCATAGCGGAGCCGGCGCAGGAGGGCCTCGTGCCCTGGCAGCGGGACGTACCATGCGGGGTCGACCGACTCGAGGAACGGCCGGCGGACCAGGCGAAAGTGAGACTCGTACACGCGGGACCTCCGTGGGATGTCCATCCGCGACCGGCTGGGTGGAAT
>JAKAUH010000037.1 GCA_021818605.1 Planctomycetota bacterium | reverse complement strand
ACCAAGATGCCCCGGACGGTCCGGGTGTTGGAGAAGCTGGCGGTGGTTGTGGCGCTCGTCGAGGTGCTGAGCCTGATCGGGCCGAACGGCTCGGGCAAGACGACAACGTTGCGCCTGTTGCTGGGGCTTCTGCGGCCGTCGGCGGGCTCGGCGACGGTGGCCGGATTTGACTGCTGGAGATCCGGGATGGAGGTCCGGCGACGGGTGAGTTATCTGCCGGGCGAGCTGCGGCTGTATGGCTCGCTGTCGGGGCTGGGCGTGCTGAAGCTGTTGAGTGGCCTGCGGGACGGCGTCGGCCTGGACCGGGCCGTCGCCATCGCCGAGCGGATCATGAAGCTGGACCTGAATCGGCGGGCCCGGACGTACTCGACGGGCATGAAGCAGAAGCTCGCGCTGGCGCAGACCTTCGCCGACCCGGTCGACATCCTGTTCCTCGACGAGCCGACCTCGGCGCTGGATCCCACGGCGCGGGGGCTGGTGATCGAGCTGGTTCGGGAGGCGCGGCGGCAGGGCCAGACGGTGCTGTTTTCGGGCCATGTTTTGGCGGAGGTCGAGCAGGTCGCCGACCGCGTGGCGATCATGCGCAAGGGGCGGCTGATGCACGTCGAGGACATGCACGCCCGGCGCGGGCTTCGCATGCTGCTGGTCCGGTTCCGGGGTGACGGGGGAACCGGCGGGCCGATCATCCCGGCGGAGCTGGGCCTGGTCGAGCGCGACCGGCCGTCGGCGGGAGCCTTCCTGTACGAGCACCATGGCGAGCTCGAGGGCCTGCTGCGATGGCTGGCGACGGCTCCGGTCGACGACCTGGCGATCGGCACCGAGGACCTGCACGCGCTGTATGATCGGTTCCACGGTCCGAACGTACCCGAGGAGGACGAACTGTCGTGAGCCCTTTCCTGGCGCTGATCCGCAAGCATGTCCACGAGTCGCGCTGGACGCTGGCCGTCACGGCCGGCGCGCTGTTCGGTCTCGGCTGGCTATCGGTCTACATCACGTCGCTTCGCGAGGTCCGAATCATCAAGGCGCTGGGATCGCCCGATCTCGACGATCGGATCCAGTGGCTGAGACGGCTTGGGCTGGCGAAGGAGCCGACGTCGGGCGAGATCACGATGGCGTTCTGGAACCACCCGATCTTCGTGACCCTGATCGCGATCTGGGGGATCTCGCGGGGTACGGCCGCGGTGGCCGCCGAGGTCGAGCGCGGGACGATGGACCTGCTGTTGTCGCGCCCCGTGTCGCGCACTCTGTATCTGGCCTCGCACGTGATCGTCGCGCCCGCCGGCCTGGCCGTGCTGGCCGCGGCGCTGGCGCTGGGCGGCACGTGGGCCGTGGGACACAACGTGCTCCGGTCGCCGCCGGAATCGGGGGCCCTGGTCCGTCCGGCGGTGAATCTGGCCGCGCTGGGGCTGCCGATCTACGGTTGCGCCCTGTTGATCTCGGCGCTCGACCATGTGCGCTGGCGGCCGACCTGGATCGCCTCGAGCCTGACCCTGGCGAGCTTCATCGCGTTCATGGTGGCGACGAACCCTGTGTTCGCCGAGGCGGCGTGGAAGCCCTGGGTCGAGGGTGCGTCGATCTTCCGGGCCTATCGACCGATCGAGGTTGTGGCGGCCGGCGAGACGTTCGCCTCCAACGTGGCCTTCCTGGCAGCGATTGCGGCGGCGCTCATCGCGCCGGCGTTCGCCTGGTTCGCCTGGCGCGATCTGCCGGCCAACGGCTGACGGGATCCGGCTCGATGGAGCCGATCGGGAGTTAACGTCCCGGCGAGCCGAACTCGGTGGCTGGACCGGTCGCGATGGCCGTGACCTGGCCGTCGGTCAGCCGGCGGAGTCGCGCCAGGATCTCCTGATTCGCGGGGTCGTGGCTCAGGTCGTGGGTCTCGCTCGGATCGCTCCAGAGATCGTACAGCTCCTCGCGTTCGCCGTCGGAATGAATGTAGACCTTGCCCTCGCTGACGATGGCTCGCGCCGGCGGCCCTTCGCGCCGGCGGCCGTCGTCGTCGTCGATCTCGCTCAGGACGAGCGCGTCCATCGAGGCACCGCGGTGGCCCCGGCCGTTCCAGTAACGCGCGAGCGAACCGCCCGGGAACGGGCTGGACGTGGACAGCCCGAGCAGGTCCACCAGCGTCGCGGGAAGACTGCTGAGGCTGACCGGCGTGGCGATCCTGCGGCCGCGGGGAATCCGGCCCGGCGCGATGAGCAGCAGCGGTACGTGCAGCACCTGGCTGTAGAGGCGCTGACCGTGGCCGAAGAAGCCGTGCTCGCCGAACTCCTCGCCGTGGTCCGACGTGATGACGACGATCGTGTTCTCGAGTGCCCCCATCGCCTCGAGGCCCTCGAACAGCCGGCCGATCTGGCGATCGAGGTAGCCGATGCACTCCTCGTACGATTCGCGGGCGAGCCGCACGTGCTCCGGCCGGACCCCGTTTCGGCTGGTCCGGTGCCAGTCGCGCAGAACGTCGAGCTCCGCGGCCGACCGCGACGCTCGGCTCGACCGCCGGCCCTCTTCCTCGGGCGTGAGGTAGGGGTCGTGCGCATCGTAATAGTTCAGGAACGCGAAGTAGGGCCGCCCCTTCGGCCGCCGCCGCAGCCAGCCCATGAGCTCGGCGTTGATCGTGGTGGCGTCCTTGCGCTCGAAGTACGCGGTCGGCCGGTCGTTGGGCGAGGTCGAGAGTTTCCGGGTGATCGACCGTCCCAGCCCCGAGCTTCGGAAGATCTCGCGGGCATCGATCGCCACGTCCTCGTAATGGACGAACCCCCGCGCCAGGCCGAACCATCGGCTGCAGAAGAAGGTATTCGCCACGAACCCCGCCGTGTCATAGCCGTGCGCATGCACGAATTCCGCAATGGTCTCGTACGTCGAGTCCAGCGGCTGGTCCAGCCGCGTCGAGAGCTCGTGTGGCAATCGGCCCGTGAACATGCTGGCGTGGGATGGCAGCGTCCAGGGGGCGCTCGATCGCGCCTGCTCGAATCGAACGCCGCGGCGCGCCAGGCGGTCGAGCACCGGCGCGATCGTCCGGCCCTGGCTGTCGGCCCCCAGGCTTTCGGCGCGGACGGTGTCCATCACGATGAACAGGACGTTCGGCGCGCCCGCCGGGGCAGGCGGCAGCCCATGACCCGCCAGTCGCTCGCGCGACGGCTCCATCGACCACGCGAGGACCGTCGCGCCGACCAGCACCGGCGCCGTTGCCAGGATCACGCGGCGACAGGACCGGGGATGGGCGAGGATGAGCAGGCCGAGCCGGAACCCGACCCCGGCTGACATCGCGCCGCAGGCCAGCGAGCTGAGCCCCCGGTAGGTCAAAAGCAGGGCGTACACGGCCAGGGCGCAAAGCGCCGCCACGCCGAGCCCCGCCACCCGGCGCGAGTGCGTCAGGCGCGCGAGAACCGCAACGCCCAGGCCGGCACCGGCGAAGATCACCGCGTCCGACAGCGGCACCATCCACATCGCGTGCTGGTTCAACTGGAGCGAGCTGAGCGCCGTGGCGTCGATGAACCGCCAGCGGAACCAGAAAATGAAGAGCTCGATGGACGCCGTTACCAGGCCCATCCACACGGCGACGATCACGATCATCGGGGGCGAGAAGGCCGCCGCGGGATGCTTGGCCGGAGCGGGTGGCTCCGGTTCTTCCTGGACATTGTGGCCGCCGCGCGACCGGGCCGCGCCTTCGATCATCAACGACATCAAACCTTCCTCCCTCGCCGTCGCGGCGCGTGGACATCGGCCCGTCCCGGATTCACCCGGGAACCCTTCGCGATCGCGTTAGCCGCGGAGCTTCTGCGAGACCCGCTTCGGCCGGACGCGCAGATGCGGCGACGAGGGAGTCGATCGCCGGCGCATCGCCTTC
>JAKAUH010000364.1 GCA_021818605.1 Planctomycetota bacterium | reverse complement strand
AAGACCGAGTCGTCCAGGACGAGGTACTGCGCGCAGGTCTCGGCGTAAACGTCCACCCCGCGCGCCCGTGCCGCCTTGACAAGCTCGGTCCCCTCGGCGGTCGACATGTGAACGATGTAGAGCCGCCCGCCGGTCACCTCGGCCCAGGTGATGGCGCGCTGGATCGCCTCGGCCTCGATGAAGTTCGGGCGAGTCATCGGGTGCAGCCGGGCGCCATGGCGCTGCATCAGCTCGGGCGTGTGGTGCCGCGCGATCAGCTCGTCGAGCACCCGGCTGGACTCGGCGTGCACCAGGAGCATCGCACCGAGGTCGCGGCATCGCTCGAGCGTGTTGTAGATCGCCCGGTCGTCCGACTGCCACCCCTCGGAAGCATAGATCATGAATTCCTTGAACGTCGGGCAGCCCATCCCGACGAGCTTCGCCATCTCGGGCCCGTGGCGGTCCCAGTTGGTGATGGCCATGTGGAAGCAGTAGTCAACGCACGCCTTGGGCTGGGCCCTGGCCATCCAGTTGTTGTAGGCGTCGAGCAGCGATTCCTCGCCGTAGGGGATGGCAAAGTCGATCACGGTGGTCACACCGCCACGGGCCGCAGCGCGGGTGCCGGTGTTCCAGTCGTCGCTCGAGACCGTGCCGCAGAAGGGCAGCTCGAGGTGGACGTGAACATCAACGCCCCCGGGGATCACATACCGGCCCTTCGCGTCAATCACGCGGGTCTCCGGCCCGGCGGATGCCGCGAGGCCTGGACCAACCGCCGCGATCGTCTCGCCGCGGATCGCAACATCCGCGCGGGCCTCTTCCTCGGCGCTGACGACCAGACCGTCGGCGATCACGACGTCGTAACTCATGGCGGCAGCCTCCCTGGGCTCCTTCGATTGTCCTCGCGCCGGACGCATGCCGGATCGCCGCGCCCGATCGTTGGGTCGCTCATTCCCGCCGGCCTGGATACCACGATGAGGCTCCGTCGGGCCGCTCCGGGCATTCATCGCTCCACGCGGCTCACATGACGATAGTAGGCATCATACCAGGAACGGATCTTCTCAAGGATCGCATCGAGGCTGGCCCGCGTCGCCTTCTCGCATGAGAATCGTTCATGCAGGACCAGCCCCGGCCTGTCGTCGTCGAGAACGGGCTCGATCCTCCAGGAATAGACCCCCGCGTCGGATTGCATCGAGAAGAGCAGGACCAGGACAGGGAACGGATATCGCTTGCCCACCTTCAGGACGCCGGAGTGAGTATTCAGCCACGTTTCCGCCCACTCCTCGCTTACGATCGGCCCTCCGATCCCCGCATGAATCACCCCGAAGATCATCTCCGCGTCCTCTTCCTGAGGGAGGATCCGGCAGATCATCTCCAGACCGTGTAATTCCCGGAAGGGAATGACCTCCACGTTACCCTCGCCGGTCAGGAAGACCGTCGCGAGCGCCTGGGTCCGATGCTCGATCATGGAGGAGAGCGTTGCACGGCTCATCGAGATTTCCTCAGGGCGAGAACTTCGACCTCTGGGCCAGGACGGACCTGGCTTTCCAGTACTCATCCACTTCCTTCCACAGGGCCTTCAAGGTGCGGCAATTCAGCGGGTGCCGGACGGGAATGCCCGAGATAACGCCGGAGGACTCCTGGGTGATGGCGATGATGTAACCGCGGACAATCTCAACGTCGATGCCGACAACATAGGTCGGGGCGTGGATCTGCTTGAGCCTCTCCACGTCCTCCGCCGAAACGCCGACATCGAGCTTCCTGCCGGCGCCCTCGCCCGAGTACCTCCCTCGCGTGGACTTGACCTGGACGTAGAAATGGGCGTGACCCGTGGTCGGTTCAATAAGTTCCACGAGGAAATCGGTCGTCTGGTGCTTGTCTCCGAGGAAAGTGTCGGTGAACCAGGCCCTCCCGCCGCACCATCGGGTGATCAGCACCGTGAAGATGCTCTCTCCCCTCCGGCCGATGATATCGCCGAGATTCACCGCGCGTCCCCGAGCCGTTCTCGCCGCCCGACTTTTCCCGGTATGCCTCAGCCCTCAATTCTAGCAGGGGACGGTTAGCCGAGGAAGCCGGCCCGGCGACGTTCGGCCGCGAGATACGAGCCCGCTACCGCATTCTCGGACGGCGGCACCAGGGCCCGGCCGCCGATCCGGGCGGTTCCCATGTCCGGCCGTCTCCGTCATACTGGCACCGACGCCGGACGGATGACCGGCGATCCCAATCGAGACCCGGAGGAATCCATCGTGAGCGAGCGCATCGTGATGCGGACGGGCGAGGCCCTGGTCGAGGGCGCCGAGGACTATCTCTGCGCCGAGCCCGAGGTCGTCATCGGCGAGCTGGACGGGCCCGTCGGCCACGCCCTGGCCAACCTGATCGGCGACCAGGTCAAGGGGCACTCGCGGGTCTTCGCGATCCTCAACAGCGACGTGCAGGTCAAGCCGGCGACCGTGATGGTGAGCAAGGTCACCGTCAAGAGTGGGAAGTACACCAACATCCTGATGGGCACGGTGCAGGCCGCGATCGCGCATGGCGTCCTCGACGCCGTCCGCGCCGGCGACATCCCCCGCGAGAGGGTCGACGACCTGGGCATCATCTACTCGGTCTGGCTGGATCCATCGGTCGTCGACCAGGACGACCTGGACCACAAGGCGCTCTTCGACGTCCACCGCGAGGCGACCTCGAAGGTCATCCGCAAGGCCATGCGCCGCGAGCCGACGATCGACTGGCTGCTCGAGAACCAGGAGAAGGTCACGCATTACTTCCACGAGCTGGGGGTCAAGGGAGAGCTGTAGGGCGAACGTCCACCCCGGCAAGGTGTGATGGCGGGGGAAATCCCTCCCGTGGTACGCTCGGTTGATGTCCCGACGACACGGAACCCGCGCGAGGTAACCGATGACGATCACCGTCCACCTACCCGACGACCTCGAGCGCCGGCTAAAGGAGCGCGCGTCCCACGACGGGCGGGCGGTCGAGGAGTACGTCCTCGGCCTCATCGAGCGGGACGCGGCCGGGCCCGGCGACGAGCGAGGCCCTGATGCGTCCCGCCCCTTGCCAGGCCAGGCTCCTGCGCTCTCCGACGACGAATTCGAGGGCCTCCTGGACGAACTGGCGTCCGGGCCCAGGCTGCCGCACCTGCCCGCCGACTTCTCACGGGCGGACATCTACGCCGACCACGACTGATGTTCGTACTCGTTGACTCTGGCATCCTGCTCCGGTTCCTGGAGCCGAGCGACCCGCAGCACGCGGCCATCCGCGGTGCGGTGCGAACGCTCCGGAGTCGTGGCGATACCCTCATCACGGCCGCGCAGAATATGGCCGAATTCTGGAACGTCTGCACGCGTCCGGCCACAGCTCGCGGGGGACTCGGTCTCTCCATCCCGGTCGCGGACCGGCGTCTGCGCGTCGTCGAACGACTCTTTCGTGTTCTCCCAGACACGACGTCCGCTTACCAGACCTGGCGGGTCCTGATCGTCGCCCACGCGGTCAGGGGCGTTCAGGTACACGACGCCAGGCTCGTCGCGCTCATGCAGGTTCACGGGATCACCCATATCCTGACGCTCAACGGCGGCGACTTCGCCCGCTACCCGGGCATCGTCGCGATCGACCCGACGAGTCTCCAGTCCCCATCGCAAACGATGCCTTGACGACAGGGCTCCCTCGAAATGCACAGGCCATGAAGGGAAGGGCCCCCAATATTCGTTACGTCCCCTTTCCGGTCCCGGCGCGGGTCTTCGCGATCCTCAACAGCGACGTGCAGATCAAGCCGGCGACCGTGATGGTGAGCAAGGTCACCGTCAAGAGTGGGAAGTACACCAACATCCTGATGGGCACGGTGCAGGCCGCCGACGATCGTGGCTGCTTCGACTCTGGCCGTTTGTG
>JAKAUH010001153.1 GCA_021818605.1 Planctomycetota bacterium | reverse complement strand
CCCTGGTTGGCGGCGAGCGCCGGGGGTTCGCCGGGGCGAATGACCAGCAGGTCGGGCAGCGCGTCGCCGACGAGGTCCACCGCGAGGATTCCGTCGATGCCGGGATGCTCCAGTGCGACCGGAAGCGCCGAGGCGGCGAGCCGCTTGCCATGGTTCCGGGCCCAGGCCGGGACGATCGGCTCGCCGGGCTTCGCCGGGACCGACGAGGGCAGGCCGAGCAGGTCGGCCAGCCCGTCGAGGTCGAGATCGACGGCCTGCGCTGTACGCCATCGACTCGCGTTGATCGGCCAGGTTTCGAACGTGATCTTCATCGCCTCGGCGGTCGCGCGCTCGGTGACGTTCCGCCAGGCCAGCACCGGACCGCCTGCGGCGGGTGCCACCAGGTCCGTCTTTCCGTCGCCATCGAGGTCCGTGGCCAGCAGGCCGGATGAGCCGGTCGTGGTCGAGGGGCCGGCGATCGGCGCCTCGTGGAAACGGCCGAGCCGGTCGTTGACGATGGCGACGGGCGCCGCGCCGTCGTTCAGCAGCACAAGGTCGAGATCACGGTCGTTCTCGAGGTCCAGCAGCGCGACGCCGACATGGGCCCGGTCGCCACCGGCCAGGGCGGACTTCTCGGGCCAGGCCGAGAAGTTGACCGTGAGACCGGTCTTCACCTTCGACGTGTCGTAGGCGGTCGCCAGCGGCGCCCGGCCTTGCACGGTCGGCGCCGAGCCAGGATCCGGCTGGCCATCATTGCGGTAGGCGAGATTCGGGATACCGCCCGGCACGGCGCCGCCCGCGACGAAAGCCTTCTCGGCGCCCTCGGCAGCGCAGTAATTCACGACATAAAGGTCGAGATCGCCGTCCTGGTCGAGATCGATCCAGCGCGCCGCGAGGGACACCGCCTTCGGCCCGGCCGGCTTGAGCACGGCCGAACTGTCATCGAATCCCTTGCCGCCCCGGTTTCGCAGCAGGTGGTTGGCCCCGACGCCGGTCAGGAACAGGTCGACGAACCGGTCGGCGTCGAAGTCGCCGGCGGCGACTCCGACGCTCGCGCGGTCGGTCGGCAATCCGAATTCGGCCGACGCATCCCGGAACTTGCCCTCTCCCTGGCTGAGCAGGAGCGCGTCGCGGACGCCCCTGGGCCCGACGACCGCCGAGGCCAGGTAGAGGTCGAGCTTGCCATCGCCGTCGGCGTCGAACGCGGCGACCGCGGCGCCGAAGCGGTCGCGGATTCGCCCGATCACCGCCGTCGGTCCGGTGAAGTCGGCCGGTTTGACCCAGCGCTCGCCCGCGGCGAGCTTCACGTCGATCGACGCCCCCGCGCCGAACCGGGGCGGCGGAGAGGCCCCGCCGGCCGACTTGCCGGGAAGCCGGAACGGGTCGATCGCCGTCGCGTACTTGCCCATCTCGCCATAGGAGTTGACGAGGCTATTCCCCGTGCCCGGAGCCATCGCCGGGCCGTCGGGGTTGAGCGCCTGCCAGCGCTGAAAGAGCTCCTTGCCCTTGTCCCGCTGGCCGCTGAGCACAAAGGCCCGCTGAAGGCGATAGAGCGCCTGCACGAGGTATGGATCGAGCTCGAGGGCTCTGGAAAACGGCTCGATCTGCTCGTGGGCCTGCTTGCGCGGGTCGGTCATCGCGGGATTGGTCGAGTCGGTGATCGTCGCGCCGTAGTTGTACCAGGCCGCCGGGTCCTTCGGGTCGAGATCCACGACCCGCCGGAAGTGGCGATTCGCCTCGGCGAATCGGCCCAGGTCGTGGAGGATCACCCCAATGCAGTAATGGGCATGGAGGTTGTCCGGCTCGCGCTTCAGCACCCCTTCGAGCAAGTCGAGCGCCTGCTGAAAGTTCTCGGGGATATGCTCCTCGCTCGACGCCGGATCGGGCTGCTCCGCCCCCGGCGTCTTCTTCGCTGCCTGCTCCTCGCCCGTCTTGTTCAGCAGCGCGATCGCCAGGTTCACCGAGCCGGGAATCCAGCCCGGCGCCAGCTCGTGCACCTTCCGGAACGAGTCGATCGCCTTGCCGTAGTTGTATTGCTCCAGTTGGCCCAGCCCCTCGAAGTGGGCCGTCATCACCCTGTCGAGGGCATCGGCCGGGATCTCGTTCTTCAGCTCCGGCGCGGCCGGCTTCGAGGATGTTCCGGCGAGAGGCGTTGCGTTCGCGGGTTTCAATGACGTTCCGGAGGAGGGCACGGCCTTTTCGGGTTCCGATTGCGACCGGCACGCGAAGGTGCCGGCCAGCATCATGGCGACGGCCACGGCCAGCGTGAAGCGCCGGAGGATCGTCGAGGGCATCGTCTTACTCCCAGGATGATGGATCAATGGCCGGATGAAGGCACGATGCCCGGCGAATGCGTCAGATTTCGGACGAGAAGCCCCACGGCGGGCGGACTCCGGCGCGAGCGGGCCGGGCCGGGTCAGGTCGTCGGGCCGTCGGGGCGATGGATGGGCCGGGCGTAGAGTTGAGTATAGGCTTCGGTCCGCAGGTGGGAAAGGAGATCATGGCCCCGCCGGCGGCCCCGCTCCGCGCGGAGAGCGGCGATGTCGATGGGGCCGACGACGATCTTCTCGCCAGGGCCCGGATCGGCCTGCGCCAGGATCCGGCCGTCGAAGTCGACGACCATGCTCCCGCCCGGCCACGAGAACGGCGGGTAGTTCTCCAGGCTCGCCCCCTGGTTGGCCGCCACGACGAAGGCCACGTTCTCCGCGGCCCTCGCCCGGTTAAAGAGCGTCCACCAGTCCATCGGCGGCGTGGCGCCCCAGGGGTCCATGTAGGCCGAGACGCGGATCAACACCTCGGCGCCGCCCAGGGCCAGCGCGCGGATCGCCTCGGGGAACAGCCAGTCATAACAGATCGCCGCGCCCAGCCGGCCGATCTCGGTCTCGACCACCGGGAACAGCGGCTCGTCGTACCCTGCCCCGAGCAGGTCGTGCGGACTGGTGTGGACCTCCCACGGCAGCCACGGGTTGACCTTGCGATAGCGGCTCAGGAGCCCGTCCGGGCCGATCAGGCAGGTGGTGTTGAACACCCGGCCGGGCCAGCGCGCGTCGACCTCGAGGAAGGTGCCCGTCTGGATGTAAATGCCCCGCTCGCGCGCCCTGGCGATGTAACGGTCGGTGTGCTCGTTGGGGATGGGGACGGCCAGGCGGTCGATCAGCTCGTCGGGCGTCTCATAGATCGGCGCGGTATGGGCGAACTCGGGGAACACGACCAGCCGGACGTCGAAGAACGGGCCGTAGCCGACGACGGCGTTGTCGATCATCGCGAGCAGCCGGCCGACGCGGGCGGGGATCTCGTCGCGAGTGCGTGGGCAGGGAAGGTCGGTCTGGCACGCGGCGGCGTAGTAGCGGTTGATCTGGGTCATTGGGGCTCGAAGGCGGGCCGGCCGGGATCCGGCCTCAGCGACGGAACGGGCGATGGGTTCGCGTCGGGGCGGGCCGGGTCCGGCGAGGCCGAGTGGTCGATGGCCACCAGGAAGGCCGCCAGCGCCACGTCGGGCTGGCGATGCGGGTCGTCGAGGCGAACGAACACGTCGGCGGCCTGGCGAGTCCGGCCCGAGAGGAACCACTGGGCACCCAGGACCAGCCACGCGTCGCGGTCGTTCGGCTGCGTCTGGAGATGCGACTCCAGCTTGTTGATCTGATCCGAGAAGTCGGACGGCTCGGCGTAGAGCGACTGGATGTCGGGAGCCGTCGCGATCCAGCCGGGCTCGGCGGTCTCGGCGTCGCGGAACCGGTCGGCGGCCTCGGCGTAGTTGCCCCGCGCCAGAGCGATCTGCGCCAGGCGGACGTGCGGAGCGGCCTGGTTGGGGTCGGCGTTCAGCGCCTGCTGATACCGCTCCTCGGCCCGCTTGAGATTGCCCCCGCGGAACAGCCGGTC
>JAKAUH010000936.1 GCA_021818605.1 Planctomycetota bacterium | reverse complement strand
CCGCTGGCGCTTGGCGTGAATCTGCCCGAGATGGACACGCCCGCCTGGTGGCATCTCAAGCGCAAGCGGACGATGTATTACGACGGGCGGACCGACGCCCGCTCGGTCCGGACGAACATGCAGTTCCTCCTGGGAGAGAAGACGCTCGAGGAGTTCAAGGCCCTGGAGCCGACTTTCCGCGACCTGCGGCAGTTCTTGCTCAGCCTCGAGCCGCCGAGGTATCCGTTCACTGTCGACGCCCCAGGCGCGGAGCGGGGTCGGGTAGTGTTTGAGGCAAATTGCGCCCGATGCCACGGGACTTACGGGCCGGGCGGGAAGTATCCCAACAAGATCGTCGCGCTGGGCGTCGTGGGTACGGATCCAGCGCGGGCCCGCGGGCTTTCAGACCGGCTCGTCGCGCACTACAACTCGACCTGGCTGGGCGCCGAGCATCCCGTGCGCCTGGAGAAGCACGGTTACCAGGCCCCGCCGCTCGACGGCCTGTGGGCGACTGCGCCTTACCTGCATAACGGGTCCGTCCCGACCTTGTACGCCCTGTTGCAGTCCTCCAGCCGGCCGTCGCGGTTCAGGCGGCCGCCCTCGACCGGGTTTGAGAACTACGACACAACCCACGTCGGCTGGAAGTTCACCGAGGTTTCCGCCGCCGAGTTGACCGCAACCGCCCGCCGCTCGCCGTTTGACGCCCGGTTCATCGTCGACACGTCGCGGTTCGGGCTCGGCAACCAGGGGCACACCTTCGGCGACGACCTGACCGAGCCCCAACGCATGGACCTGATCGAATACCTCAAGACGCTTTGACCCGACCGCGGCGTGCATCCGGGTTTCGCGTTCGGGCTGCTTGCATCCATCTGTGGCCCGCGCCGGTGAAGTTGACTCGCCCCGATGGTCATCTATAATGCAGGGAAATCTCGGGATGTTATCGCTGACGTCCCAACGCATTAAACTTGGACCGTACTAGGACTTCCGCAGTCCCGCGAGGCAAGCCAATGGCCGGCAACGTCAAGGAATTCACCGACGGCAACTGGAAGTCGGAGGTGCTGGAGTCACCGGTCCCGGTGGTCGTCGACTTCTGGGCACCGTGGTGCGGACCTTGTCGGACCCTCAGCCCGACCATCGAGAAGCTGGCCGGTGAGTATGACGGTCGGGTCAGGGTCGGCAAGATGAACACGGATGAAAACATGGAGACGCCGAGTAGCCTGCGGATCACGGCGATCCCGACCGTCCTCGTGTTCCAGCAGGGCAAGGAAGTCGAGCGCCTGGTCGGGGTCAACCCCGAGAACAAGTTCAAGCAGACGCTGGACAGGGTCCTGGCATCCTGAGCCGGTCGCCCGACGGATCGGTCTCCTGTGGATCGAAGGTCGCCGACGACCGACCGTCCGTACCCTGAAGGTCAACTCGCGTGTCGCAATCTCGCGTGCTCGTCAAGGTCTGCGGCGTCACGAGCGTCGAGGATGCGGCCGCCTGCGCCGAGTTGGGCGCCGACTGCATCGGTCTGAACTTCCACCCGGGCTCGCCACGGTTCGTTACCGAGGAACGCGCCGCCGAAATTGTGAAGGCGCTGCCTGAGTCGACCCGCGCGGTGGGCGTCTTCGTGGACCGTTCGCCCGCCGAGGTGGCCCGGATTGCCGATGGCGTCGGCCTGAAGATCGTCCAGCTTCACGGGGACGAACCGCCCGAGGACCTGCTCGAGCTGGGTCGGTTCCAGGTCATCCGGGCCTTTCGTCCTCGTCCGGAGGAGGGCTGGCGGCGGGTTGGTGAGCACCTGCTTCGGCTGGTCGCGCTGGGCCGGCCGCCGTGGGCGATCCTGATCGACACGTTTGTCCCCGGCGCGGTCGGCGGCACGGGACGGTTGATCGATCCTCGCCTTCTCGCTTCGTGGATCGACCATCCCCAGGTGATCCTGGCCGGCGGCCTCAATCCGGCGAATGTCGCCGGGCGGATTGCCCAGGTTCGTCCCTGGATGGTCGACGTGGCCAGCGGGGTGGAATCCCAGCCGGGGCGCAAGGACCGCGGCGCCGTCGCGGCCTTCATCCGCGCGGCACGTCCAACACCGCCAGGCTGAGGATCTGGGACTCGGCCTGGATGACCACCTCCGAGCGTTTCGCGGCCGGGGGGATCAGGCTGCGCGTGAGCTTGGCGGACGGGTACGGCCAGTGCTGGAGCGCCCAGCGCACCCGGAACGGCTCGCATTCGGCCAGCAGCCGGGCGAACGTCAGCAGGCCGATGCGCGCGGGCCGCCGGCGAGTTGGGAGTTTCGCCGAGGGCGCGACGGCCCGGGCGTCGTGCCGGGCGACTGCGGTGAGCTCCGGTCGGCCCGCCGCGGCAATCGACCGGGTCCACGGGGCTGACAACTCTCCGGCGAGGGCCAGCTTGATCTGCCCGGCGCGTCGGCAGATGCGATACGCCCGGCGGAGGGAGCCGCCGGTCATCGCCGCGATCACGGGCGGGTCGTCGGGCCGGTCGGGCTCGCCGCCGACCAGCCGCTCGGTCCAGAGAGCACCCGCCCACTCGAGTACCTGGCGATCGGCCGGGCGCTCGGACCTGAGGTCGTCGTTGTCCAGCAAGAGCTCCGACTGGATGCGCGCGCGGATCGATTCGGGCGCGGCGCTGACGACCGCGCGGCGCACCGACGGCGACTCCTGCGCCAGTCCCCGTGCCCACCAGGTCGGATGAATGCGCTCGGTCGTCACGTGCGCCTCAGCCCGATGGGCCTGTCGCAGGCGCTCGCGCGCCGTTGCGCGCTCGATCGGACCCGATCCGGGTTCGCGGTCCAGCTCGTCGGCCAGGCGGAGCAGCCGCGCGGCCCACGAGAGTTCCAGCCGCTCCAGTACCCGCGTCGCGGCCTGAGCGGCGCCGGCTCCCCGCGGTGCGGGTGCCCACGCTTTCATCGCCAGCAACAGCACGACCTCGGCCTCGCCCGGGATCGGCCGACCAGATGATTCATCGGCCGTTTCGGTGTCGGTGGTCATCCGCGACCTCCGGCCATCGGTTCGCAGCGCTTGACCAGGGTAAGTGTGTGCCCCGCCGCGTCGCGGCTCACCTCGTCAAAGAGGTCGTTCGGCACCCAGATCGATCCCTCAGCATGGGCTGAGGCCAGCCAGTTGGCCTCGTCGCGGAGGATCAATGTGAGGGTCTGGGGCGTGAGCGAGTAGGTCAGCGTGGCGACTCGCTCCTGCCGCCGGTGGCGCGACCAGGAATCGATGCCCGCCCAGATCGACCGGATCACCGTGCTGATCTGCTCGACGGCGGCCGGCTCCATCTCGCACCGGGACAGCAGGAGCCGGCGGAGCTGCGCCAGTTCTCGCAGAGCGGCTCCGTCGTCCCGGGCGTCGAGCGCCACCTCGCCCTCCAGCTTCGGGTCGTCGAGGTGGTCCTTCCACGCGATGGATTGCTCCAGGGCCTCGAAGATCTGGTCGGGCGTGTACGGCTTGGGCACGTAGTCATCGGCGCCGGCGGCGTAACTCTCGATCCGGTTCTCGGCCGTGAGCCGCGCCGTGACGATGACGACGGGGATCACGCTGACTCCTGCCGGCGACTTGAGCGCCCGGCACACGGCATAGCCATCCATGTCTGGCAGCATCAGGTCGAGGAACACGACATCCGGCGCGCGGTGGTGGATCTTTTCCAGGGCCTCGGATCCCGAGAAGGCGGATTCGGTCTGGTAACCGCGGAGCTGGAGCAGCATGGCCAGGAGCTTGTTGGCCTGGGGTTCGTCCTCGACGATCAGGGCGGTCGGCATGGCTCGTTCTCGACGGGATGGCGGGTCGTGGCCCGGTACGGATCGGGGGCCACGCGGACGGAGGCCTGGCGGCTCTGACGAAATGGGGACAGGCACCTCGAAGACCTGGCGCCAGTCCCG
>JAKAUH010001085.1 GCA_021818605.1 Planctomycetota bacterium | reverse complement strand
ACGTCCGTCGCCTGGCTGGCGGGCGCGGGGATCAAGGCGGGCGTCGCGCACGGCCAGAGCGATCCCTGGTCGTGGAAGGCCGAGGCCGATCAGACTTTTTGCTACGACCTGCACGCCACCATCCTGCACCTGATGGGGATCGACCATACGCGCCTGACATTCCGGCACAACGGGATCGACCGGCGCATTACCGACGTGCATGGCCACATTATTGACGCGATCCTTGCCTGAGCGAGTGGGACGAGCCGGCCGTTGGTGCAGACGGGTTCGGCATGATTGCGTCACCAGGTGTCGGCGCTCAGGTTGGCCCGGTGCAGCGGCTTCTTGACGGCGGGCGACATGAGGTAAACGGAGAGGAACGCGTAGATCAGCAGGAAGCTGATTCCGAGGGTCATGCTCCGGGTGTCGAGCATGTCCTCGACTCCCTTGATGCGGAAGCCTGGGTCCTCAGGGTTCTCGGCGATGTCCTGGGCGTTGATCTGCTCGCGATCGGCGGTGGTGTAGGCCGTGAACAGGGGTGCGGCGACGAGCGAGAGGAGGTCGACGACCACGGCCATGGTCAGCGCGGCCAGCAGGAGCTTGGCGGATTTCATCCGGATGAACTGGATGCAGGCAAAGACGCCGAATGCCGAGACGATGGCCAGTCCGAGCCAGCCGTAGGCCTGCCATCCCGCGCTGCCGTTGACCGAGTTGGCCAGGGCGAGGACCAGGGCGATGAGCGAGGCGGCGCCGAGCATGCCGCCGACGACGGCGATGTGGACCGGGGGACCTTGAGGGGGCGGCGGCGGAGGGGGGGCCAGGTCATCGTCGAAGCCCGTGTGGATTCCGGTTTCCTGGTCGAGGCCGCAGGAGACGCAGATGGACATTCCCTGGGGCACAAGGCCGCCGCAACTGGAGCAGCGGCGGGCGTGCGCCCGGGCGTCGGCGGCCGTTGTACGTCGCCGGGGACCCGAACGCTCGTTGAACAGGCGTTCGGCGTCGGAGATCGCGGGTCCGGCGGCGCCACGTTCGGCGTCGCGGGCGCTCATGAGCGGCAGGTCGAAGGTCTCGCGCAGGTCGCGAGCCGCGAGGGGCAGCGGCAGGTCGTCGGGCGGGGTCCGCGGTTTCTCCAGGTCGTAACCCGTGATGGCCGAGTCGGCGTTGAGGGGCGCCGCCAGGGTCGATTCGGAACTCGCGTCGGCGACGGTGACGACGAAGCGAAGCGCGCACTTGGGGCAGCGCAGCCGCTTCCCGGCAACCACCCTGTCGGGCAGGTTGAGCGTCGCGCCACAGCTCTTGCACTGGATGGTCCGGGGCATGATCGTCGATCTGGCTCTCTCGTCGGCCGAGGGGCTCAAATTCCGCGTTGATCGCGAGCCGGCACATCGCCTGATGGGCCGGCAGGGGGGAGGGCCGACCGATCTCCCTCTCATAATACGACGCTCGAATCGTTTTCGCAGACGGACTTCCGCGAATGGTGGACAAGTGGGCAAAACGTACCGGGTTTCGACGAGGCCCCCGGCAACGCGCCCGGGGCACTCATTGATGCTCTCTCATCGCGCAGGGAGCGGAGAGCCCCAGGGATCCAACGAGAACGCGAGTGGTCTCGTGACGGTAGTCGAACATTTTGTGGAGTTTCCGGACAATCAAGCGGCCCGCGAGGATGCGACCAAGCAGGCCAAATGGAGGCTGAAAGTCGATTTCATCCCTGAGCACCGTTCCCCCGCTCCCGTCGTCGAGGAAAAGGTGCCGGTGATACCACGAGGCGAAGGGACCCTCGACCTGAAGATCGGCAAAGAGGTGTCCGGGTTCGTACTCGGTATGCTCGGCGACCCACCGGGTGCGGAACGGACCGATCCTCACGGACAGGACAACACGGGAACCGGGTCGGATGGAATTGCCCCCCTGGATCAGCTCGACCCGTTCCCCGGGTGGGGTGAGCCGGAGCAGGGCGCCGGGGGCCTCGTGGAAGGCAAAGACCACGGCTGGAGGTGCGGCGACCCGGGACTCCTTGACGAATCGCATCGCGGCTCCATGGCTGGCTCGGCGGCGACACCAGGGCAAGACGTTGGTTCGGTCGCCCCGGCTGTGCCAGGAGATCCCGGACCCACGGTTGAAGGGCGCTTCCAAAGCTCCTCTGTATTGTCCGGTTCGGGCGGTGCGATGTCAAACGATTGTCGTGGATGGCGCCGTTCGGATCGGCTCCGCCGGCAGCCTGGTGGGTGCGGGAGGTCGGCGGGGCGTCTGCTTGACCGCGGGAGGGCGCCAAGTTAACGTGTTCAGAGACTTCGGCCTGGGATGCGGACGTGCGACGTGGCGGACCTCAAGCATCCGTGGTTCGGGCGGCCCCAGACCAGGCTTTTCGCGTTTCGAGGCGGGCGTGTGCCGCGCATCCGTCGCGGCGGGTCGAGGGAAGGGGTGGGGCACGATTGATTCTCGCGGCCGTGGGCCGTCCGAGCGATCGCCGCTTCGCTCCCGGGCTCCTGGAGTCGATACCGATGAAAGACAATGGCATGGTGAGCCGCCGGGGTTTCCTGGGGACGGCGGGCGCCGCGACCGGTGCGGCCGTGGCTGCCGGCTCCTTCGCCCACCCGGCGATCGGCGCGGTCAAGGGGGCGAACGAGAAGATCAACGTCGCCGTCCTCGGGTCCGGTGGCCGCGCGCAGGAGCATCTGCGCATCCTCCACCGGAACATGAAGAAGCGTGAGGGCAAGCCGGTCGACATCATCGGCATCTGCGACGTCTGGGACGGCAACGATGAGGTCGGCCGCGGGCTGTACTACTCGGCCAGGAAGGTCGAGCTCGAGCCGGAAGGCAAGGACAAGGATCGGATCACCAAGGACTACCGGCGCCTGCTCGATTGCAAGGATGTCGACGTCGTCCTGATCGCCACGCCCGACCACTGGCACGCCAAGATGTCCGTCGACGCCATGGAGGCGGGCAAGGACGTCTACTGCGAAAAGCCGATGACCCACACGATTGACGAGGCCCGCGAGGTCTCCGAAGCCGCTAGGAGGACCAAACAGGTCTTCACCGTGGGCGTTCAGTCGACCGCCGACCCGCGCTGGAAGATGGCTCACCAGATGATCACGGAGGGCAAGATCGGCCACGTGATGCAGGGCCAGACCAGCTACTATCGCAACAGCGACGGCGGCCAGTGGCGGTACTACAAGTTGTCCAAGGACATGAATCCGAAGACAGTCGACTGGAAGATGTTCCTGGGTACCGAGTTCGGCCTGGCGCCCGAGATGCCGTTCAACCGGGCCAAGTACGCGCAGTGGCGCTGCTACTGGGACTTCGGCGGCGGCATGTACACCGACCTGTTCGTCCACCAGCTCACGCACCTGATCACGGCCATGGGCGTGCGGTTCCCGCGGCGGGTGGTCGGCGCAGGCGGTCTGTACCTCGAGTATGACGGCCGCGACGTGCCCGACATGGCCACGGTGGTCGCCGACTACGACGAGGGCTGCCAGCTCCTGATCTCGGCCACGATGTGCAACGACGTGCAGCTCCCCGAGGTGATCCGCGGCCACACCGCGACCATCATGTTCGGCGCCCATCCGGACGACGGCTTCCGCGTTGTCCAGCAGAAGCTCGAGGGTCGTCCGGCCCCTCCGGGCGCCAACCGCGGCGAGGGCGGCGACGCGTTCAAGCCCCCGCAGCCGCGCGAGGATACCTACGCGCTGTGGGACCACTTCCTCGGCTGCTGCCGCTCGCGCAATCCCGAGACCCTCTGTCCGCCGGACCTCGGCTACGCGGCGATCACCACGGTCAACCTGGGCGTGCGTTCGTACCGCGAGGGGAAGGCTTATTACTTCGACAAGGGCACCGGCGAGGTCTGCGAGGCCGACGGCGCCTGGGCCGCCCGATGGGAGGAGCGCAGCCACCTT
>JAKAUH010001057.1:2994-3869 GCA_021818605.1 Planctomycetota bacterium | reverse complement strand
CGGCCGCCGGCGAGGTCGTCGAAATTCAGGAGCAGGTCCCACCGGCGTGGCGACGGCCGGGCTGTCCAGCCGTCCGGGACGGCCGGCCGTACCGTCGGGTGGCCTTGCTTTTCGCTATCCCCTGTCATGGCCTGATCCTGACGAGCCGGATCGTGAAAACCAGGGTTGAGTCGGACGGGATGATGCCAGCCGCGCCGCGGGAGCCATAAGCTTCCTCGGGCGGAACGATCAGCCATCGCACTCCGCCGGGCCGCATCCCGATGATCCCCTGATCCCAGCCCTTGATGACGCGGCCACGCCCCACCTGGAACGAGAACGGCTGGCCGCGGCCCCAGGAGCTGTCAAACTCCCTGCCGTTGAGGAAGCGCCCGACGTAATGGACATCGACCGTGTCGCCCGCCTTCACCGCCGGCCCCGAACCCCACCAGACGTCGATGGCCCTGGTCCCGCGACCGCGCAACACGGCGAGCCCGACCGCGATCACGGCGATCAACACCATCAACCCGCCGAGCGTGATCCGCCATTTGCGTGTCACCTTCATCAAGGGCCTCCAGATGATTCCGACGCTCGATCGTAGCCGACCAGCCCCATCCGCGGCCTGGAGCGCCCGAAATCCCCAACGCCCGCTCCCATTTCTTCTGACATTAGTCGTAATCCGGGCTGAACGTAAGCCCCCGCCTGAGAAAAGAGTGCCCAAATGCGTTTCAAAAGGCGCAGAACTCTTTTCATGACACGATCGATCCGACGGCGACCCGATAGATCACCCCAAAAAGCCATGGATTTTTGAGTCTGTCGCACGGGAACCGGGCCGGAGGATGGGCCGGAAGGAACGCGGCCCACGACGGCCGGACGGGATCGAACCCGGATCGGAAGTC
>JAKAUH010001057.1:0-2984 GCA_021818605.1 Planctomycetota bacterium | reverse complement strand
CTCTCAGCCCGACCCGGTCGGGTCGGGTCGGGCCGGATCGGGCCGGATCGGGTCGGATCGGATCGGGCCCGCGTCAGGCTGAGAGGGTGTGTGAGATGCCTCACCGGCGAGTCGAGCCGGGACGGCCATACTGTCTCCGGATGACGCGGATGGCAGGAAGAGTCGTCCGCAGATGACGCAGATGGACGCAGATGAAAGACGGAGACGACGCGGGCCGCGGCAGCTCGCTCCAGCCGACGGTCGGCGTCTTCCCCACCTGCGTTCATCTGCGTCATCTGCGGACAGAACGAATCCCGATCCCTGAGGTCGAGGTTGCCAGGAGCGGTCCGCGCCTCGCCCGACTCGATCGATGGAAGATTCTCACACAGCCTCCTGAGAGCCTGACCTACTTCGGACGGGCGGGTCCGTGAAGTAGGTCAGGCTTTCTAGCCTGACTCCGGTCCGTCCCCATCCGGGCCGGGCGGATTCGGCGGACCCGTGTCAGGCTGGAAAGCCTGACCTACTTCGGACCGGGCGGGTCCGTGAAGTAGGTCAGGCTTTCTAGCCTGACTCCGGTCCGTTCCGTTCCGATCCGATCCGGGCCGGGCCGGGCCGGGTGGATCGGGCGGATGCGGACCCGCGTCAGGCTGAGAGCCTGACTTACTTCAGTCGGGTCGGATCGAGACTGCGTCAGGCTGAGGGACGCTGACGAAGTCGACTCCGGATCCCGGGTGGAAGCGGCCGTGGATCTCGGGGCGACGGGCCAGGATGCCGGTATCCTGGCGACCGTCTCAGATTTTTTGACCAATCTCAAGTCCGGAAACCCAGGTCGTCCAACTGTGTCGACCGGGAGGAAATGCGGAGGGGGAAATCCGAGTTTGGGACATGCCGCGCGGGAAACCGTTCGAAGAGTCCACCCTTTGCGCCGCCAGCCGAATACCCTATCTATTTAAAGAAAGAGCAACTCCGTGCCGATGACGCGGTAGGCCGAGGATCGCCTCGATCCGATCGCGCGGAGGATGAACCGCCCGCGCAGGTCGATGCCCCGACCGACCGACCGACCAATCGACCGATCGAGACCGCCCGGTCGTGCCCGGGACGAGTCCGCCGGACCCGACCGACCTGGGCCGGGCTGACAGGAGCGACAGAGCAAGATGAGCAGCGACACCGTGACCCCGACCGCAAGCACAACCAGCAGCACCACCATCCGCGTCGGCCATAGCCCCGACTCCGACGACGCCTTCATGTTCTACGCCCTGACCCACGACCGGATCGACACCGGCGGGCTGAAATTCGTTCACCAGCTCGAGGACATCGAGACGCTCAACCAACGGGCGCTCCGCGGCGAGTTGGAGGTCTCAGCGGTCAGCATCCATGCCTTCGCCTATCTGGCCGATCGCTATGCTTTGCTCGCCTCGGGCTCGAGCATGGGCGACCGCTACGGACCCACCATCGTCGCCCGCGAGCCGTACACTCTGGCCGACCTGCGCGGCCGGACGATCGCGATTCCGGGGAAGCTGACCACGGCGTATCTGACCCTTCAGCTCTGCCTGGGGAAGGACACGCCGGTCGTGGTGATGCCGTTCGACCAGATCCTGCCCGCGGTCGCCGAGGGGCGGGTTGAGGCCGGTCTGATCATCCACGAAGGGCAGCTTTACTACCAGACGAAGGGCCTCCACAAGGTCGCTGACCTGGGCGAGTGGTGGTTCGGCGAGACGGGGCTCCCCTTGCCCCTCGGCGGCAATGTCGTCCGGCGCGATCTGGGCGAGGAAGTCGTCGACCGGATCGCCCGGCTCCTGAGGGAGAGCATCCTCTACGCCCTGAACCATCGCGAAGAGGCCCTCGATTACGCCCTGCGCTACGCTCGTGACCTCGATCCGGGCCTGGCCGACCGCTTCGTGGGGATGTACGTGAACGACTGGACCGTCGACTACGGCCCCAGGGGACGCGAGGCGGTGCGGACCCTGCTGACCCGCGCGGCGGAAGCGGGTTTAGTCCCGGGCCCGCTTGACGTACAATTCGTGGGATAATCCCGAGACCCGCTCCGCCCGCCCAGTATTCGGTCCGACCGCCAGGGGATCATCCATGCCCAGTTCCTTCGACGCCCGATCAACCTTCACGGTGGATGGCCAGACCATCCACTACTACCGGCTCGATTCGATTCGCCGCGCCGGGCTCGACGTCTCCCGCCTGCCGTTCTCGCTCAAGATCCGGCTCGACAACCTGCTCCGCCACGAGCACGGCACGACCGTCACGGCCGACGACATCAAGGCCCTGGCGTCGTGGAAC
Organism: Planctomycetota bacterium; assembly: GCA_021818605.1. Lineage (GTDB taxonomy): Bacteria > Planctomycetota > Planctomycetia > Isosphaerales > Isosphaeraceae > JAKAUH01. Next base: position 716 of record JAKAUH010001057.1, on the reverse strand, counting down.
CCCACGGCCGAGCCCGACACCGAGATTGCCTTTCGACCCAGCCGGGTGCTGCTCCAGGACTTCACCGGCGTGCCGGCGATCGTCGATCTCGCCGCGATGCGCGACGCCATGGAGCGCCTGGGCGGTGCCCCGCGGAAGATCAACCCGCTCCAGCCCGTCGAGCTGGTGATCGACCACTCGGTGCAGGTCGACGAGGCCGGCACGCCCGGGTCGTTCCAGGTCAACGCCGATCTCGAGTTCGAGCGGAACCGCGAGCGCTATGCGTTTCTCCGCTGGGGCCAGAACGCGTTTGACAACTTCCGCGTGGTGCCCCCGGATACCGGGATCGTCCACCAGGTGAATCTCGAGTACCTGGCTCGCGTCGTCTTCGACACGCAGGCCGAGGGGACCCGCGTGGCGTATCCCGACACGCTGGTCGGCACCGACTCGCACACGACGATGATCAACGGTCTGGGCGTGCTGGGCTGGGGCGTCGGCGGCATCGAGGCCGAGGCCGCCATGCTGGGCCAGCCCGTGTCGATGCTCGTCCCGCAGGTCGTCGGGTTCAAGCTGACCGGCAGCCTGCGTGAGGGAGCGACGGCCACCGACCTGGTGCTGACCGTCACTCAGAAGCTGCGGAAAAAAGGCGTCGTGGGCAAGTTCGTCGAATACTACGGCGACGGCCTGGCCAACCTGCCGCTGGCCGACCGGGCGACGATCGCCAACATGGCCCCCGA
>JAKAUH010001175.1 GCA_021818605.1 Planctomycetota bacterium | reverse complement strand
CGCGATCCAACTCGACTTCTTGACCGGCACGTCCAACGACACGCCCTGGATCGTGCCATCCGCCGTGATCTCGGTCTTCGCCATGGGATGACCGTTGACGATCACCTCGACGGGGACCTTGCGGGTGTCGTCGATTCGGGCACGCTCGAGGTCCCAGTACGGCTTCTGGTCGAGTCGTCGCGAGCGGACGGCGCGCGCCCCGGGGGTCGGATCGACATCGAGGTGGGCGGCGACCTGAGCGGTGACCTTCACCGTGCCGGCCTTCGCCAGCTTCAGCTCGCTGCCGGATTCCCCCGGCGCGACGTTGTCCACGCGAAAGTCGATCAGGTGGCTCTTGCCGTCGGTGACATACGAGTGGCCCTGCTTGATCCCCTCGCACCACTTGTCGAAGTCAAGCTGGCCCTCCTCGAGCTTGACGTACACCCGGCCCAGGCCGACCCGCTCGCCGTAGATGCAGGGAAAATCGGTCTCGCCGCTCAGCTTGGCCCGGTAGCCGCAGTTGAGCGTGTGATACCAGATGTTCAGCTCCCACGGCGCGGGCGTGTCCACGCTGGAGATGAAGTCGACCGCGTCGTGCACGACGTCCACGATGTACTCATTCGCGCCGATGCCGTCGAACGGAGGGACCTCGTCGGTCGGCAGCTTGTCGCCGGCGATCTTCAGCCCCCAGCCCGAGTGCGAGAAGCCCACGACGCCCCCCTGCCGCTTGCCCCACTGAAGGACCGGTAGGTCCCAGCTCGGCCATTCCTCGATTCGGGTCGTGCCGGGGTAGTCGTCCTCCTTGAGCCGCAGCAGACAGAGGTGGCCGGCATGCGACGAGGGAAAGCCCGAGACCTCGACGTCGTACCTCATCAGGTATTCGGGTGTGGAGAGCGAGTTGATCTTCCCCTCGAAGAACTGCTTCTGAGCGTACCAGCACGGCCCCCACGACAACACGCAGCCGACATCCAGGTCCTCGCCAACGATGTGCCGCCACATGTCCTCGGGCTTGACGCCCTCGGTCGGGCTCTCGTAGTGCAGGCAGCCGGCGGCGTGAACGTGGTGGTCGCCCGAGTACCACCCCATCTTCGCCAGGTTGATCCAGCGCCTGAGGAAGAAGTTCTCGCGATGGAGGCGGGTTTTGGGCACGGTGATCGACCGTCGTGCGACGAGGTACTCGGGTCCGCGGGTCACCTCGACCTGGTACTGCCCCGGCGGCAGCAGCACGGACTCGCCGTTCCGTCGGTAGACCTGGGGATGGAAGAAGAAATCGGGTGCCAGCCGGCGGCCAGGGGACGGATAAACGCGCCCCATCTTGTCGCGGAAGATGAACGCGGCGGTCGTGGGCGAGCCGTCCTCGTCGCGGACGCCGAGCACCACGTTCACCGCGGGCTCGCACTGAAACAGGAGATCCACATCGCTACGGAAGCCCAGGTCCTGGGTCCCCTGCCCCACGTTGAATGTGATCTTGGCCTCCCGCTTGCCGGCATCGCGGCTGTAGACCTGGATGATCCGATACTCAAGCGCGAGCCCCGAGAGGTTCTTCTTCAACGGCCGGTCGTTGAACATCGCCAGGTCGAGCCAGCGCTGGACGACCTGCGCCGGCTTCACCGACGGCTTCGGGTCCGGCCGGCCGCTGGAGATGCGGAAGACCGGGACGGCGTTGGGGCTCTCGGCGGCGAGTGGAGCCGTCACACCCGCCTGGTTGTGCACCTTGACCAGGAACACCGACCAGCCGGACTGGAGCAGGCGGGCCGCGGCCGGGCCCTGCACGGCCTTCACGCGGCTCTCGGCATTGATGTCGATGCCGATCAGGCACCGGCGGTCGAGCACCCGCTGGATGGTCCGGATGGCGTCGGCCCCGCCCGTCGAGTCGACGGCCTTGTCGACCTGCGCCGCGTCCTCCTTGCTCAGCGGTTCGCCGAGCATCCCCAGCGCCTCGACGACCCGCCTGGCCTGCGCCGAGAGCGGCTGAAACTCGACGTCCGGGACCAGGGGCAGCTCGTCGGCCCGGGTCGATGGTCCAGACAACGCGAGCAAAAGGAGCCCACCGAAGAGGTGGATGACTCGTCGACGGCTGGGGCGCGGTTGCATGTTCGAGGTCCTTGGGGAGAGCCGGCTCGGGACGGCGATCGGCCGCCACTCTTGCTGGTTTAACCGTTTCCCGGGGACCGTTCAAGGAGGACGAGCGGGGCGTCGACTGATCCGGCGTTCGCGCGGGTCGCGGATCGAGGTCCCGACGCGTCCCGGACCGGCGCCTTCAGCACGATGTGCCGGAACCAGCAATCCCCCTTGAGGTCCTGAAAGCCGACGTAGCCGATGCGCGGGAGGCTGGCCACAGCGAGGTTCCTGAACAGGTGATCGGAGCCGTCGGGCCGCTTGCCGGGAACCGTCCACGCATCCAGGTTCATCATCGTGACCGGTTCGCCATTGAGCGCGACCGTGATCCTCGGCCCGTCGGACGTGATGGTCATGTGATTCCACTGCCCGGCCGGCTTCTGGGCATTGCGACCCGGTGCCACCAGGCCGTAGAAGGCACCCGAGTCACGATCGGTCGCTCCGGTCGTATCATCCAGGGCGACCTCGATACCCGTATGCACCGGATCGCTCAGGTCGCCGATGTGAAGGAACACACCCGAGATGCAGCCCGGGCTCAGCTTGTAGTCGAAGTCGAGCACGAAGTCGCCGAGCTTCTCGTGGTAGACGACCAGGTAGCTGCCGGTGCCGTGGGGATTGAGACCGTCGGGCTGGACGTGGCGACGGTCGAGCCGCCTGTGGTTGGTCAGCATCCAGCCGTCGGGGCTCTTGCCGTCGAAGATTGTCCGCGTGACCATCGGGGGGACGGGCTCCTCGGATGGCGCCGACGGCTCGCTGCCCCCGCGGCCGGTTGCGATCGAGGGGCTGCCGGTCGCGCGCGTGGGCCGCAATGCAGCATCCGTTTTCCGAGGACTCGACTCTCGCCGCGAGGCCACCACGAGCATCCCGGCGAACCCGACGACGAGGAGGACGGCGGCTGCCTGGATGGCCAGGTTGATGCGGCGGGTTCGCGCGCTGTCGTCGGGCCTGAAAGCCGCGGCCGCCTCGGCCCGCGGCCTGATCCCGCGGCGGATCGTCGGTATCGCCGGGACCGCCAGCGGCACCTCCTTACGGACGTCGGTCGCGATGTCCTCGATGGTCAGCTCCCGGCCGATTTCCAGCGCGTCGGCCTCGGTTCGTCGGGCGAAGGCGGCCGCATCGCCGTCGGCCCCTCGCGCGGCGACGTTCTTCCGCGTGCCCACCTCGTCAAACACGGCCGGCTTCCTCAACGATTCGGGCGCAGCGGCGGTGGGTGACGGCGTGGTCCCGGCGGCCGCCGATCGGCATCCCTCCAGCAGGGCGATCACCTCGGTCATCGACGCCGGCCGATCGGCCGGGTTTCCGGCCATCAACCGCTGGAAAACGTCCTCCAGCGGAACGGGGAGATCCGGGCGCGCCGCCTTCAGCGACGGGGCGGGACGCTCCTGCCGCTCCAGCAGCCGTTCGAGCATCGTGTCGCCGGCAAACGGCGCGCGGCCGGTGAGCAGGTAGTGAAGGGTGCAGCCGAGGCTGTAGATGTCCGCCCGGTGGTCGACTGATCGCGAGTCCTCGGCCTGCTCGGGCGCCATGTAAGCGACCGTGTCCATGGACATTCCGCTCTTGGTCAACCGAGTGCCGGCCTCTTGCCCGGAGGGGCTGGCCTCGTTCAGGATCGGTGCCAGGTTCAGGTCAAGCACCCGCACCACGCCGGAAGCGTCGAGTATCAGGCTCGACGGCCTGAGGTTTCCGTGGACGATCCCCTCCGCATGGGCCGCTTCCAGCCCCCGCGCCGCCTGGACGACGTGATCGATCGCCTCGGCGACGGTGAGCGGGCCGC
>JAKAUH010001099.1 GCA_021818605.1 Planctomycetota bacterium | reverse complement strand
TGTCGAGCCGGCGCCGGGCTGAGGCTGAGGCTGAGGTCCGGGATCGTCGAGCGCGGCCACGAGGCCCGTGGTAATGTCAGGATAGCGCAGGATGACGCCCAGATCGGCTTTCATCCGGCGGTTGTCGGCCCGCTTGTTCGTGGCATCGCGCGTTGACCCGGCGCTCCCCGCCTGCGGGGTCCCGAATCGAGGCACGGGCGCCTTGAGGACCCGTGCGGCCGTCGCATAATACTCGCGGCGCGTCACCGGACGATCATCGGCGATCAGGCAAACGGGCGCGGGGTTCTCGCAATCGAGGACGGCCGCGGCCGCGGCGGCGGCATCGTCGATGTGGACAAGGTTGAGGAACTTGTCGGGGTCGCCGGGAATTGGCTCGCCCCGCTCGAGCAGCGTCCGTCGCACAATCCGGCCCGGTCCATATAACCCCGCGAATCGCAGGATCACGGCCGAAACCCCGCGTGAACCAGCCCAGGCGCGGATGCGCCCCTCGGCCTCGAGGACCACGCGGCCCGATTCATGCTCGGGCGAGGTCGGTGAATCCTCGTCGACCCACTCGCCACCGGACTGGCCGTAGACACCCGTCGAACCGGCATAAACGAACCGGCCGACCGAATCCGGCAGGCGATCGAGGACGGCCTGGAGGCCGTCGACGTAGACGTCCCGCATCGCCGCACCGGCCCATCGGTCGAAGCCGACCGCGTAGAACACGCGCTGGGCGGCCGGCAGCGCCGCCAGCGTCTCGGGCCGGAGCACATCCGCGATGAACGGCTCGATACCCGACCGCGCGATCGCCTCGGCCCGGTCCGGCGATCGGACCGTACCAAAAACACGCCCGCCGTTCTGGACGAGTCGGATTCCCAGACGCTCGCCCAGGTAGCCGCAGCCGATGATGAGGGTGGTCATGGGGTCGCTCGATCCAGGGCCTGCTGAATCCGCCGAGTCTCTTTCGAAGGCGGAGAGAATCGAAGGAAGAAGCTGCTCCGAGTTGGGGTCGTGAACCCAGCTTCGGAAGCGCCGAACGAACTCTCTGGCCGCTGCCTTGATGTCGACTGCCCCGGCGCGGTCCTTGAGGTTGGTCGACTCGTCAACCTCATGCCCGTTCAAGAAGAGGAGCCAGGTCTCAATATGCCACATGGGCATCCAGATGGCGATCCGTTCTTTTGATGTGCGGGCCGACATGCCAGCCGCTTCCAGGGTGTTCGCCAACCATTGGAGCCGTCGTTCCACCGTCTGCTCATCCGCCTCGGTGCCCACGATCAGGACGATGTTCTCGGAACTTCTTCGGCGATGCGCCTGGACCTGGGTCGGGTATTCGCGTTCCACCCTTTGCTTCGCCGAACCTCGACCTGCGGGATATGGGACGACGCGAATCTCCCGAGGGTGCACCGTAGCCGTTCACAGTGTTCTTTCAAGCTACCTCTCATTCGCCCTTCGGACAGCTTTCCCTGCTCGTGACCAGAAGAGACAGGTGGCGGCCGCTCATCGCCTGATCCGCGGAGCGGCGTTCAGCGACCTCGGGTGCGGCCCCAACCTCGTAGGATACCAGATGTCGGGACCGAGACGGCGATGGCTGGCACCCGTCTCCTCACGAAAGCGATGTCGGTTCAGTCCGTCCGTGGATTGGTGTCTTCCGCATCGTCCAGCGGCACCGCCCTCGCCTCGGTCTCGGGGCAGCCGGCGTCGAGGTAGGTCTGGAGCATGATCTGAGCGGCGAGCTGGTCGCGCAGGGCCTTGCGCCTCTGCCGCGTCAACCCGGCGTCGAGCAGCCGCTGCTCGGCCTCGACCGTGGTATATCGCTCGTCGAAGTAGATCACCGGCAGACCGGTGACGCCGGCCAGCCAGTCGCCGAAGCGCCTCGTCAGCGAGGCGAGCTGGCCCTCGCGGCCGCTGATGTGCAGAGGGAGCCCGATGACGATCCGATCGACCTCGTCCTCGCGGACCAGCTCGCGATAGTGCCGCGCGTCGTGCTCAGACCCGCGCAGGACATAGACCTCCGCCGGAAAGGCCATGGTCCGGCCGGGGTCGCTGAGCGCCGCGCCAACTCGCCGCGTGCCGTAATCGATACCGAGGATGCGAGGCATGAATCCAGTTCCTGTACCGGCGAATCCTGGGAGCCACCCTTGAAAAGGCCTCTCGATCGGAGGAGCATATCCATCATAGCGGGACTCTCCCGCGATTTCGCCGCGAGTCGGACGGGCGACCGGCCGTCCGCCAGCTCCATTCAACCCGGCCCGAATGATCCCCGAGGACCTATCATGTCCATCCGGATCCGTCCCGAAGAGCCGGCCGATGCACCCGCGATCCGGCAGGTCGTCGAGGCGGCATTCCCCACGGCCGCCGAGGCCCGGCTGGTCGGCCTGCTCCGTGCCGGGGGAAACCTCACCATTTCCCTCGTGGCCGAGGAGGACGATGGCACCATCGTTGGGCACGTCGCGTTCAGTCCGGTGATTGTGGACGGAGAGTCTGCCGAGCAGTCGGGCATCGGCCTGGTCCCGCTCGCCGTCCTGCCCGATCATCAGCGCCAGGGCATCGGCGGCCGTCTCGTCCGCGAGGGCCTCGCGGCCTGCGAGGCCGCCGCGTTCGGGTTCGTGGTCGTGCTGGGCGAACCGGCGTACTATCAGCGGTTCGGCTTCGACCGCGCCGATCGGCGCGGCCTCGGGAATGAATACGGCGCGGACGAGGCCTTCATGGTCGTCGAGCTGCGGGACGGCGCCATCCCGGCCCGCGGCGGCGTGGTGCGGTACGGGGCGGAGTTTGGGGAGTTTGCGCTTTGATCCTGAAGGCATCGGTGCTTTATGCGTCGGATCCCGGATTACCTGCTCTGGGTCGGTCACGCCGGCGAAGCGCGCCGGAGCCAGGAACTGCTCGGGGCCGGCATCATCGCGGTGGTCGACCTGGCACTCGAGGAGCCTTCGGCGAACCTGGTCCGCGAGCGGATCTATTGCCGGCTCCCGCTCTACGACGGGCCGGGGAACCCGCCCTGGTTGCTGCGGGCGACCATCGAGACGGTCGCGGCCCTGCTGCGTGCCAAGGTGCCAATCCTCGTCGCCTGCGGCGCGGGAATGAGCCGTTCGCTGTGCATCGCCGGGGCGGCGATCGCCCTGGTGCGGGGCTGTCCGGCCGATGAGGGCCTGGCGATCGCGATCGGAACCGGCCCCGCGCGGGTTGACATCGCGCCGGCGCTCTGGGCCGAGATCCGTGCCGTTTTCGCCTGACGCGACCCGAGATGGAACTCCCCACTGCGTAAGCCGGGACATAACCCCATGGCCGGACCACAATAGATGGTTATAATCAGGTCGGCATAACCAGAAGCGCCATCGAATTTGCAGCCGAACCATGATGAGACGAGATCCACGGCGACCTGTGCCTACTGCGGTGAGACGATCCTCTTTGGCGGCGTGAGGAACGACGATCGGCGGTCCTGCAACGCGGCGTGTCAGGGCAAGGCTCGGACGACCGCCGCGGTGGCGTCGGTGCCGGAGGAGGCGATCGAGAAGTTCGCGCGTCAGATCCACTCCAGATCATGCCCGCGATGCAAGGGCCCCGGGCCGGTCGACGTGCACATGGCCTACTGGGTCTGGTCAGCGTTCGTGTTCACCCGGCGGGGCAACATCAAGCTGGTAAGCTGCCGCCCATGTGCCGTCAAGGCCCAGGTGGGCCGGTTGGCCGTCAGCAGCCTGTTCGGCTGGTGGGGTTTCCATTCGGTATCCTGATCACCCCGGTGCAGGTCGTCCGAACCGCGATGCGGATGGCCTCGCCGCCGGCCCGCGCCTATCCATCGGCCAAGCTCTATCAGATCGCGCGCAGCTATCACCCCGGCAAGGAAGATCCTCAAGTAGGTCAGGCTCTCAGCCTGACAATGAAGGCGTGTC
>JAKAUH010000902.1 GCA_021818605.1 Planctomycetota bacterium | reverse complement strand
GAGATGGAAACCGCTGACCCGTCACCGACCCCGCCATCGCCGTCAATCGAGCCGCCTCCGGTCGCGCCCGAGGCTTCGGTTTCGCTCGATCGTCCCGTCAGGCGCGCCCGGCTCTGGGTCTCGGTCATCGGAGCGGGACTCGTGGCGGGTATCGCGTCCTGGCTGGGCGGTGAGGGTTGCGTGGAGCTGATCAAGCCGCCATTCCATGCCGTGAACTCGCACGGGTTGACGCTGAGGATCACCGATCGCCGCGGCGAGGCGGCCGCCATGGCCAGGAACGCGGGGCTGGCGTTCCTGCTCCTCGGTGCCGCGATCGGCGGCGGCCTGGGAGCCGCCGGCGGCCTGGCCCGCCGGTCGCGCCGCGCGGTCATCGGGGCGGCCTGCGCCGGGCTGGTCCTGGGCACCGTCGCGACGGGCCTGATGTCCCTGGCTGTGCTGCCCTCCTACAACGCCTACAAGTTCCGCCATCCAGATGAGGCCGCGCGCGACCTGCTCTTGCCCCTCCTCGTCCACGCCGGCATCTGGTCGGCCGCGGGAGCCGCGGGCGGCCTGGCGCTCGCGCTGGGGCTGGGCGAGCGCCGACTCATGGCCCGGGCCGCGCTGGGCGGATTCCTCGGAGCGGCCGTCGGCACTGTAATCTATGAGTTCCTCGGCGCCCTGTTTCCCGCGGCCAGGACCGCGCGATTCGTGTCCGCGACCTGGGAGACCCGACTCCTGGCCCGGCTGGCCGTCACGCTCCTCGCCGCCGGCGGCGCGGCGATGGGCCTGCTATCGCAGCCGAATGAACGTGGGATACCTGACACCGACACCGACACCGACACCGACACCGATCAATCCGCACGCGGTTCGACGATCCGGTAGGTCGCGCCGGCCGGCAGGTGTTCCCGCGTTGTGACCGTCCCGGACGGCCAGCGGACCGACAGCCGCTTGACCTCATCGACGGCGCCCAGGCCGATCAATAACCGCGGGTCGCTGGTCGACTGCATGCTGCATCCCCCCTGGCGCTGACGATGGATGATCCGGTCGCCGGCCTCGACCTCCACGCGAGCGCCGATGGCATCGCGGTTGCTCGCGGTGCCGACGAGGATCAACCGGATCCATCGGTTCGTGCCCGGCGTGTCGTTGCGAAGGATCGCCGGCGCGGCGTCCATGTGGTTGACGATGATGTCGATGTCGCCGTCGTCGTCGATGTCGCCGAACGCGGCGCCGCGGGCGACGTGCCGGCCGGCGAAATACGGCCCCACATCGCGGGTGGATAGCTCGAACCGGCGCCTGTTCGTCACGTGCTCCCGGTACGCGGCGGTCCCGTCGGCCGGGACGTTGCGGTAGAGCAGCGGCGGCTCCGGATACCTGAGCGTCGGCGCCAGGTCCTTCCGGTTCTCGTCAATATGCCCGTTGGCGATGAAGACATCAGGCCAGCGATCGTTGTCGAAATCGGCCAGGGCGCAGCCCCAGCCCACCCACGGTTTGCTATCGGCGACCAGGCCGACGGCGGCCGCCGATTCGTGAAACACGACCGGCCACGTCGTCCCTCGGGCTGATGCCGAGCCCGGTTCCGGTTCCGGTGCCGGGCCGGAGAGGTTCCGATAAAAGGCCGCGTACTCGTTCTGGAAGTTGGTCACCAGCAGCTCGGGCCGGCCGTCGCCGTCGCAGTCCTGGGCGTCGACGCCCATGCTCGATTGCGCCATGCCCCGGTCGTCGAAGGCCGCGCCCGAGGTCTCGGTCACGTCCTCGAACGTCCCATCACCCCGGTTCAAGAAGAGGAAGTTCGGGTTCATGTCGTTGGCGACGTAGAGGTCGACCCGGCCGTCGCCATTGAGATCGGCCGCGACCACGCCGAAGCCACGGCCGTCGGCGCGGCCGACGCCGGCCGCCTCGGCCCGCTCGGTGAAGGTCCCGTCGCCGTTGTTGCGGTAGAGGAAGTGCCGGGTCGTCCGGATCTCCCATGGCGAGCAAAACAGCGGGACCCGCTCGTTGCCACATCGATGCGCATCGCGCGGGTAAATCCAGTCCCCGTAGTTGGCCACGAAGATGTCCAGGTCGCCGTCGTTGTCGTAATCGAGCATCGCCCCGCCCGAGGACCACCCCGGTCGGTCGATGCCCGCCGAACGACTGACGTCCCGAAAAGTCCCGTCGCCGTTGTTGAGGAACAGCGCATTTGGCCCGTAGTTGCACAGGAAGACATCCGGGTCGCCGTCGTTGTCGAGATCCCCGGCGATGATCCCGTGGCAGAAACCTCGGAATCCCAGGCCCGACGACTCGGTCACGTCGCGAAACCGGCCGCCGCCGAGGTTGCGGAACAGCCGGTTCGGACCGGTCTGCGCGCTCCCCGATGGAATCGCCGCGCACGTGGCGAAGTACAGATCCATCCGGCCGTCACCGTCGTAGTCGAGGATCGCCGCGCCCGAACCGAAGGCCGTCGGATAAAGCTTTCGCCGGTCCATGCCGGAGAAATGGACGAAGTCGACACCGCTGCCCGGGCGGATGTCGGTGAACCGAAACGGGCTGGGATCCTTCGAGATGCTCGACGCGGTATCGGCCAGCGCGAGGAAGGTGGCGCGGGCGCTCAATCCGGGCTGGCGCGGCACGCCTAGGTGGCGCAGACGGGGGTCTTCCGCCGGCGCGGCCGCAGTGGCCGATCCGCCGGCGACCGGCGGATCCGCCGGTCGCTCATCGCAGCCGGCCAGCATCAAGGCGAGGCAGGCGATGGCCAGGCGCCCTGCCCCGGGCCGACCCCGGCGGCAGGACACGCCAGCGCACCACACGGACTCGCCGAGCGTCTTCACCGGCCGGTCCTGGGTGGGATCTTCATCCCGGGCTTCATCAGGACCCTCCCATCCTTGCCGATCAGCTTCTTGAAGTCGTCGCTGGGCGGCTTGAGCCGCTGGTTGCCGCCGACCTTCGAGATGTCGACCTTGGACGCCGGGACTTCCTCCGGCTTCTGGCCACAGCCGGATCCCAGGCCCATCAGGACGATGAGTCCGTACGCCGCGAGTGGACATCGTTTCAAGGGATACTCCTGAATAATCGCATCAGTACTGATTGGCACCGATGACCTCGCCGAGATTACGAGAACCGAGTGCCCACCACGTCTGAAGGTTGACCGAGTCCTTGATGAACTGGACATGGCCGTCGCCCATGCAGACGTTGACGCCGCCAGGGTGATTGCTCGTGCACGTCGACGCTCCGAGCCAGCCGCCGGCGGACGAGTCGGAGGTGAAGTTGCCCTGAGCGCCGAAAAACCCGCTCTCAGCCCCGGTGCATGATAAGCTGTTCGGCGTCATCACGTGCGAGTACGAAAGGTTGAGTGTGTCATACCCCTGGGTGTAGAGCCAGGCGTAGCCGGTGCCGGAATCCTCCGAGGGGACGGTGCCGCCCGGGATGCTCTTGCACGCGGTGACGAGCTGCATGGCCATGGCGACGCCCAGTGCCCCCTTGTCGGGATAGGGAGCCACCGAGCTGACCTGGAACAGGCAACGCTTCGCCAGTTGGCTGCCGGCCACATAGGGCGAGACGTAGCCGGATTGCAACCCGTCGAGTCCGCTGCCGGCGCCCAGCAGGTGTTCGCTGAACATCGCCGTGTTGCTGGTCCCGTCCGTAACCGAGGCGATCGAGACCGGGCCCAGGGCCGGGCTGCTGACGAACGGGTCGCCGCGCGAGGGGACGATGATGCCGTTGCACGAAGAGATCATCCCCGGGCCGCCGTAGTTGCCCGCGTAATTGCACTGGGCCCAGTCGCCTCCGTAGCTGATCTGATGATCGATGCTCTCCGACGGGCAGAGGAGGCTCGCGATCGACATCAGGCCCGCCGTCGAATTGGCCGGGCCGCCGTACGCTGTTGGACTCACGAAGCCGATTTCCAGCATCGGCAG
>JAKAUH010000766.1 GCA_021818605.1 Planctomycetota bacterium | reverse complement strand
CCCGCGTGACGTGGTGCGAACCGTCGGAGGGGATCAAACGGCTGTTGACGGCTCTCTTGTTGAGAGTCAGCGTGAGACCCGGACCCGCGTCGGGGTCTCACGTTGCCGACCAGAGGCTGCTGAACTGAGAGGCGGCCCATGGGCAGGTTCGTCAATCCTCTTTGAGGTAAAGACCACCGACGGGAGAGCCGTGTGCGGGAGATCCGCCTGCACGGTTCGGAGGGGGGAGGGGCCGAACTCTCGGCTCTTCGTACCCCTATCTTGAGGATCTTCCTTGCCGGGGCGATACCGCTCTGGCCCGGGGCTCAATCGAGCTTGAGGCTGTCGATGCAGGCCCGGTACTCGGCTTCACCGTCAGCGAAGTCGTCGGGCGAAACCGTGCACGTGACGACGATGACCCGATCCTTGTCGATCACCGAGAGCGAGAGGAATCTCAGGTTCGGACTGCCATTGATCGAGCCCTCGTAGTCAAGCTCGAGCGCGTCGCGCCCGGAGACCTTCCTCGTCTTCTGCGAGTTGACCTTCATTCCGAGCTGCTTCATCTGCGCGACGGAACGCTCGGAGTAGGCCTTCACCGTCGTCCTCGTCGCTTGCACCATCACGTTGACGTTGGGCGCAAACTTTCCGCTTGCCGGACCCGAGGCGATGAGAACGACTCCCGGCGCTTTCGGTCCCGAACCCGGGAATCTCGGCATGTCGATCGAAAAACCGTGGACGTTGTCCTTGAAGGTCGAACGCTTCTCCGAACCCTTCTGGAATCCCCAGGCCGATCCCGCCAGAAAGACGGCGGCGGCCACGGCGACCTTCGGAAATGCGCGGGACATGGCGCTTGAGCCTCGCGAGCAAAGGATGGGATTCGACAGGACGCCTGGCAGCCGATTCTCCGTCGCTGACGGGACGGATCAAGCAGAATCGCATGGAATTGCGATTGATCGCTGGTCGCGAGTCGAATGCGACAGGGACAACAATCGGGACAGATGTGTGCGATTCCCCGCAGTTGAGTCGAACGCCACTCGCGGGATCAGGCGATCAGAGGCCGCGGCCCGTCCCCTTCTCCCCGCGTGCGTCGCGGGGAGAAGGAGCGCGATGGGCGGATGAGGGGTCGGCCGAGAACGGCTGCTCTCGGCGCGCCCGAGGGTCCCTTCTCGGACCAGTTCTCAGTACTCCCGCTTCTTCGTGATGCCCGGGTTGGGAACGGGGTACTTCCCATTCTTGTCGGCCTGCAAGGGCGCCGGCGAGTCCGAATTCAGCTTGTCGAGTCCAGGGGCGAACTCGTGCTTGCAGTTGAGCATGTCCTCGAATGTGATCTCCTGGCCGGTGTGAGCGGCCATGCGTCCCATCGAGGTCACGAGGCTCCCCTTGACGCCCCGCTCCACCTCGTTGTACGGCTTGTCCTTCCGGATGGCCTCGACCAGGTCGTTCCACTCGTTCTGGTAAGGATCGCGCTCCTCCGGCTTGATCTTGGACTCCCACAGCAGATCGTGGCGCTTCAGGCTCTGCGTCTTGTAGAGGCTGGAGGGCTGGCCGATGTCGCCCGCCTTGGAGACGATCCCCGAGCCCTTGGAGCCGTGCAGGTAGCTGGCGTAGAGTTGGTCGCAGCCTGTCATGCAGCGGCCGTCGAAGAAGAACTTGGTCCCGTCGGCGTAGGTGTATTCCACCGAGTAGGTGTCGAAGTTCTGGTCGATGTAGTCAAGTCCGCCGGGGCTCTTCTTGTAGTGGCGGCCACCCAGCGCCTGGGCCTTCACGGGCCACGCGTTCTTCATCCAGCAGAGGTGGTCGATGATGTGGATGTAGAAGTCGCTGTAGTTGCCGCCGCTGGCCCACAGGAAGCTGTGGAACCGCTGGATCTGGTACATCAGCTCCTTGGTCCCTCGCGGCGTGGGCAGCGACTCGAAGTAGCCGACCGGCCCGTGCATGCGGTAGCCGCGCTGAAGGACGATCTCGCCGATCGCGCCGTCGTGCACCCGCTTGGCCTGCTCCTGCATCGCCCGGCTGTGCCGCGACATCAGCCCGACGCCCACCTTGAGGTTCTTCTTGCCGGCCTTCTCACCCAGCTCGATCATCCGCTTGGATGTCGGACCGTCGACCGTGACCGGCTTCTCCATGAAGACGTTCAGGCCCTTCTCGATCGCGTAGGTGAAGTGCACCCAGCGAAAGGCCGGCGGGGTGGCGAAGATGGCCACGTCGCCCGGCTTCAGGCAGTCCAGGGCCTTCTTGTAGGCGTCGAACCCGATGAACTGCCGCTCGATCGGCACGTCGATCCGGCAGGACAACTCCTTGTCGCCGTGCAGGTTCTTGTAGCTGTTCCACAGCCTCTCGGGGAAGATGTCGGCCATGGCGACGAGCTTGATCGGCCCGCTCTTGGTCGAAAGCGCATTCGCGGCCGCTCCCGTCCCTCGCCCTCCGCAGCCGACCAGGGCCACCTGGATTAGATCGGATCCGGCCGCGTGAACCGACGGCAGGGCGACACCGGCCAGGGTGGATGCGGCCGCCAGGCGGCCAGTGTTCCGGAAGAGTTCACGCCGTGTGGAGTCTGGACGGTTCGCGTCCCTCATGCGTCGGGCTCCGATTCTGGAGGGTCCCTGTCCTGCGGTCCGACAAACGGGACCCCAAGTTGGTAGGCGGGCAATCCAGGCAGGATCGCGAGATCCAACGATCTCGGATGACTGCAACGTATGGCCGCGCGTACCCTTCTGTCAAGGAGCGCATCCCCAGAACCCCATACTGGGCGCTCTCGCAGTTTGCACGATCGCTACCGCTTCTCTGGCGAGGTCCCGCCCCGCAGGTCCTGCTCGAACCGCCGAACCGCCTTGATCTGCACCGGCACACCGTCGCTATCCTTCGCCTGGTCTTCAATCCAGGTGGGCGCGACCTCCAGCCACTCGTGGATCGCGAGGTCGGCGCCCATGCCGCTCGCGACGCGGACGCAGCAGGCCATCGTCCCGTCGCGACCGATCCCGCGCAGGCAGTGCTGGAACACCTTCCCGCCGCTCTTTCCCTCGGATTCGACGATCGCGACGATCCGTCGTACCTGGTCCGGCGAGGGTGCCTGGAGGTCCGGCCAGGGGATGTGGACATAGCGCAGACCCAGCCGCTCGATCGCTTCCTTCTCGTGCTCCGAGGGCTGGCGGAGGTTGATCACCGTCGTGACTCCTTTCGCCTTCAGCCAGCGATAGCCCGCCTCTGAGGGCTGACCGCCGGCCAGGTAATGCTCGGTGATCGCGTGGACATTGTGGGCGTCACGGTAGTGGAGCAGGTCTTCCTCCGTGGCGATCAGGCTTCGCGACTGGGGCCGGCCCGATCGTGCGGCACGCAGGGATTCGAGGTTTTCCTTGAGGTTGGTCAGCACGTTGGCGGCGGTCGCCAGCCGGCCGTCGGCCTCGAAAGCGTCGGCGACCGTCAGGAAGCTCTCGATGTTCGCCTCCGTCGCAGCCTTCAGGCCCCGACCGTCAGTGCGCAGGCCCCGCAACAGCGGCGGGATCTCCGCCTTCACCTGCGCCGGCGTCCGGGCCAGCGCAGGGCCACGCAGCTCATCCCGGCCGATGTCGAGCCGATACCGGAACGAGTCGCGACCCGCCGGCGACGGTCGGGCGGCCGGCCCATCGGGCCCCCCCAGCGTCACGACCAGCGCCAGGTGGTAAAGTGCAAGGATTGTCATGCGATAATCCCCAGGGTGAGATGACGAGAACGGTCCAGACCTCATTACACCGCACGCATGGACCGCCCGCCATGACCTGGCTGCCCTCCCGGCGGCGCGCGGGGAGGGGCGACCCGCGCCTGAGACGTCAGCCGCCGTCACCTTGCAGAGTCCCCGACCGGCTCACGCGCGGCCGTGTTCCACATCGAACAGGAAGCATCGCCCGCGCGAATCAGCTAGAAT
>JAKAUH010000729.1 GCA_021818605.1 Planctomycetota bacterium | reverse complement strand
CGTCGTCGCTCACGTAGCGCGACTCGGCAGCGAAGGCCAGCACCCGGTTGCCGAATCGGCCGAGTAGCCCCCGTCCCGAGTCCGACTCGATCGGCCGGCCGACCGGCTGGGTGAGCGACCGGACCTCGGCAACGCGGGGGATGGCCTCGAGCCGGCGGCTGACCTCGGCGATGGCCGCGCACCCCTTCGGGGAGCGGAAATCGATCGCGGGATCGTCCACCAGCGCCGATGCCGGGCTCAGCTCGCCGACCGCGAAGTGGCGGCGGATCACCTGGGCACCGATGACGCTGGGCCGATCCGGGTCCAGGTCGGCAAGCTGGTTGTAGTTGGCACGCGTGCTGGCTCCCACCACGGCCAGAGGAACCAGTGCGGCCAGGCAGACGGCCAGGATGGCCGCCGGATACTGGACAATCAGATCGGCGGCGCGCACCCAGAATCGACTTCTGGGCGCGGGATCGGGGCTCTCGGAGAAGTTCACACGGCCCACCGGCGTCATCGACCGGAACGGCCAGAAGATCGCCCCGCGCAGAAGGGCCAGCAGCGATGGCGCCATCGTCAGCGAGGCCGCCAGCGCGACCGTCAGGCTCAGTGCGATCGTGGGGCCGGTGTACTTGATCTTGGCGAAGCTCGAGAAGAAGAGCATCCCCAGCCCGAGGATCACCGTGCCCGCCGAGGCCACCAGCGCACCGCCGATCTGCCCGATCGCCTCGCGGAGCGCCTCGATTCGGGCCCGGCCACGCGCCAGCTCCTCGGAATACCGGGCGATCAGGAACAGGCAGTAATCGGTCCCGGCGCCGAAAAGCACGACGATCACGAAGACCCGCGTGATGTTGATGACCTGGAAGCCCAGGCCGGGCACAGTGGCCAGGAGTGCGATGGCAAAGCGGGAGACCACGACCGACAGCGCGATGGTGACTAGCGGGATCATCGCCAGCAGGGGAGAGCGGTAGACCAGAAGCAGGATCGAGACAAAGAGGCTAACGGTCGCAAAGGTGCCGTTTTCGATGCTCGGGTTGGCCTCTTGTTTGAGGTCGTGGCTGTCTTCGGCGGTTCCAGTGATCTCCAGGTCCAGGCCGTCGGGGGGCCGCGAGCGCTCGCCGGCGAGCCAGTCGCCGAGGATGTGGTCGACGGCGATTCGCGTCGTCTTGGCCAGGTAGGTCCCGTTGAGCGAGACGATCGTGAGGGCGGCCTTCGGGTCCTTGCCGCCGTCGCCGAGGAGCCGGGGGCCGATCACCGGCGAGCGATAGGTGTCCAGCTTCTTGAATCCCAGCTCCGGGTGCTTGCCGGCGAACTCGACGAAGCGGCCGGCCATCGCCCGGACGTACGAGTAGTCCCGCGGCGTCAGCGGGCCGTCCTTGCGCTCGCAGACCAGCACGACCTGGGAGCTCGCGGCGTCACGAGGGAACCCGCGCTCGAGCAGGTTCTGCCCCATCACGCTGGGGAAGTCGGGCGGGAAGAACCGGACGTTGTCGTCCTTGGTAACCTCATCCCACGCCGGCGCGGCGAACCGGAGGCCGACCGCCAGCGCGATCCAGGCGACGACCACCAGGAGCGGCCACCGCGTCACAAGACGTGAAAGTCGAGCAAACATGTCAGAGCAAGCTTCCGAATGCAGAGCGGGCCGGGCGCCGGCGTCGGGGCCGTCGGCCTCGCCCGCGCCGCACGTACGGCCGTCGCAGAGTCACCGCGGGCCCGTGGCCATCCTTGGATGCCGACCGAACATAGTCGATGATTCCCCCGAATGTCAAAGGAAAACAGCACACCGGGGGGCCGGATTCCGCCGCCGGGACGTACCGACATGCACGACCCGGGCCGGATTCCCCCGAAATGGCCGATTCGGACAGGAACCCCTTGCCGTGAAGGCCCCAATGTCCTAGGAATTCTGTATGGAGCGATCCCGCGAAGGGATGGTCCGTCGGCGGCACCCAGGTGAGGGGTCGCCACTCGAATGGCCCATCGCGAGGCAAGGCTCCCCAGACGGAAGCAAGCTCGGTCAGGCCCCCATCACCCGAGAGGTACCAACCGTAAGTGTCCGCATCATTCGTGAATCAACTGGCTCGTGACTGGACCGGCCGCCTGGTCCATTATGCCGCGCATCACAACGACGAGCACCGTCAGGCGCTCCTCGACGAGGCAGCCCGCTACACGGGCCTGCACCTCGAGAACGACCTCGCCCGCTCGGATTTCTGGTCGCGGGCCCCGCTGCACCAGCGGGCGGCCGTTCTGCTGTTCCTCGTCGATCGCGGCGTCGTCGAGCGCACGACTCGCCGGGGACGACGGGTCTACGAGCCCCTCGCCCACGCCGAATCCTGGGTGGTCGATCAGCCCTCGCTACGTCCCTTCCGCGGTGCGGTCCTCGAACTGCTGGGCGCCCTTCGTCTCGACCTTCAGCGCCGCGCCCACTCGCGCCGGGTCTGATCCCTGCAGCCGAGGCTGCGGGCACGTCATCGCCAGTGATCAACGGCCTGACCCGCGGCCCGCAGCGCCCGCGCGATCGATCCCACGGCCACTCCGTCGTACTTCCGCCGACAGGTTACCTCAGGCGGTCCCCGCCAGCGTCCCGCACGCCGCCTGAATATCCTGGCCCCCCGAGTATCGCCGGACCACCGGCTGGCCGACGTGACGGGTCAGCGCGTCGCGAAACACGCGCCGCTCGTCCTCGCCCGGCGGGTGGAACCGGCCGGTCGGGTCCGTCACGTCGATCAGGTCGAGCCGCACGGGCGTGTCGCCGATCAGCTCGCCGAGCGCCCGCGCATCGTCCTCGGCAACGTTGACGCCGGAAATGCACACGTAAGCGAGCATGACTCGCTCGCGGCGAGCCAGGGCGTGCCGGCGCGCGGCTGCCATGACCTCAGCCACCGGCGTGCGCGCCGCGATCGGCACCAGAATCGCCCGCTTTGCGTCGGTCGCGGCTCCCAGGCTGATCGAGAGCCGGAACCGTCTGCGCTCGGCCGTGTAGCGGTCGATCTCGGGCACCAGTCCCACCGTGCTAATCGTGATCGCCGCCGCCCCGATGGCCGCGCCAAACGGGCACGAGAGCAGCTCGGCGGCCGCCATCACGCGGTCGTAGTTCAGGAATGGCTCGCCCATCCCCATGAACACCGCCCCGGTCACCCGCCGCGCCTGCTCCCGGGCCGCCTCCCGCGCCTGGACGAGCTGATCGACCATCTCCCAGGTCTCAAGGTTGCGACGCCTCGGCATTCGCGCGGTGGCGCAAAACGAGCACCCCATCGCGCAGCCGACCTGCGACGACAGGCAGACGCTCACTGCCCCTGGCCGATGCAGCGGGATCAGGACGGTCTCCACAGCCAGTCCGTCGGCCGTGCGGAAGACCAGCTTCTGAAACCCGTCCACCGGCGACGTCGCCAGCCCCTCGCGCGTCAGCCGCGGCAGCGGGTCACGGACGGCCTCCGCCAGCCGCCGCGGGAGCGGAAACCGGCGAGCCCAGGACTCGCGGTCGTGCAGGCCCCCGCCGATCGTCGCGGCCATGAACTGGCGGACCGGTCCCGCCGCCACGCCCAGTCCCGCCGCCCTGGCCAGGAAATCCCCCGGCGCCATGTTCCGCGGGTCCAGCACGCTCAACTTCCGAAGTCCTCGAATCCGAGTCGACGAATCGCCGTGTTTCTCTAAAGTATTCTGCCGGGACGGCCGGCGCCCCGTCCACAGGCCGACGATGCCAGGACCTCCACTCGAAGGTCTGCTTGATCGAATCAATGATGCATGGAGTTGGTGCGCGGTTTTCTCCCCGGAGCGGAACAACAATCGCGGCCGGATCGGAGGAAGGAGAGATTTGCACCCAACCTTCTGAATATCTCGTGCGTAGGAATGAAGTACACCTAGAGCGAACCTCGCGGGGCAATCTCCCCGTGGATGGTCCGAC
>JAKAUH010000939.1 GCA_021818605.1 Planctomycetota bacterium | reverse complement strand
GCCGCGGAAGTCGTTGATGGTACGCTCATCGCCCTTCGTGGGAATCAGCGCCAGGGCTTCCTTCAGCTCCAGCCGCGCCAGCGGGCCGACCAGGCCGCGGGTGTAGAGCAGCCCCGGGGCGCCGCCGTCGGCCTTGCGGGCGAAGGGCAGGGTGTCATTCAGGATCTTGCGGGCGTCCTCGGCATCGCTCAGCGTGAGCAGTCGCGTCGTCACCGCGCCCAGGTGGTAGTATTTCCCGCTCTTCTCGGCGGCCTCGAGCTCCTGGCCCGCGAGCTGCTTCAGGATCGCGACCTTGCGCGCCCGGTCGCGGGCCGGCAGGGCGTCGGCCAGCGCGATCGTCAGGTCCTGGCGCCAGAAGGTGCTCGTGATCGCCGGCAGGATGGCCTCGGCCTCGTCGGGTCGGGTGCCGATGAAGTGCCGGGCGACCGCGATCCGCACGGGGTTGCAGTCCCAGGGCGCCTCGCCGGCCTGGCATTTGCGCCAGGCTCCCTCGGGATCGATCAGCGCGGCCACGCTGATCGCCCGCGAGCGGGCCTCATTATCGGTGCCGGGCCGGAGGATCCGCTCGGCGTAGGGCTTCAGCACCGATGCCGCCAGCCGGACGGCCCGCTCGTGCGAAATCGGCGGCCCGAGCGACGCCACGCCGCGCTCGGGCGGCTGGTCCTCGCGGCGGACGACCAGCTCGACCGTGGATTTCCCCGGATCCGGCCGATCGCGGTGGAAGCGATGGCCGGGCGCATCGACGAACAGCCAGGCCGGGCCGCGCGAGTACCCGTCGAGCTGGAACCGGCCCGTGGAACCGGTGACGGCACTCGACAGCGGCGCCGGGTTGCCCCAGCCGAGCACCCGGGCCCCGGCCACCGGGCGCCCCTCGGTATCGACGACGCGCCCGGCGATCGTCCGCAGCCGCATCACCGAGATCGGCGGCAGCGTGATCGAATCGGTGCCCTCCGCCGTGACCTCGGGCGACGCGGCGATCGCATACTTACCGGGGCCGACGATCGCGCGGTAGCGGTTCCCCTTGGTGATCCGCCCGGCGTGATGGTACACCCCCTTTTCGTCGGTGATCAGCCGGGTCATCGTCCTCGTCTTCTGGCCGCTGACGGTCAGCGTCACCTCGGTGCCGGCGACGGGCTGGCCGTCGGCGTCGACCACGGTTCCGCTCACCTGAGGCAGCCCGAGTTTTCCGCTGTTCGCCATTCGGCCGACGAGGTCGACGCGGAGCACCAGCGGCTCGCGCCCGACGATCTGCGCATCGACCGGACTCTCATGCTGGCCCGGCCAGACCTGGTAGCCCATCTCGAGCCCCGCCGGGACCTCGGACATCGAAAAAGCCCCCTTCCTGTCGGTCTTGCCGAAGCCGTACCGGCGATTGCCCGAGAGTCCGTTGAGGGAGACATCCGCGACCGGCCGGTTCTCGACGTCGACCAGCCGGCCGGTGATCGTGATGCCCTGGACGACCTCGATCGCCGGCAGGTCGAAGGTCTTACCCTCGGGCACGCGATGCTTCTCGGCCCAGGGCTCGCCGAGCTGCACGAAGCCGTCGGGCATGGAAATCACGTGCATCGTGACGTCGCCGGGCAGCACATTGGCCGTGAACCGGCCCTGGGCGTCGGTCTCGACCTGGTCGCTCTGCCGGGGTGCTCCGTATCCAACCGAGATCGAGGCCCCTTTCACCGGCTGGCCGGTCCCCGCGACCCGGATCACGCCCGCGACCCTGACCGCCGGGACCATCAGGATCTCGACGCGGGTTGTCTGGCCGGCGGGGATATCGAGGTTTTGCGGCAGCCGCGGCCGAACCGGCAGGGCATTATCGACGCCCACCATGATCGACAGCCGCCCGCCCGCGATCGCCGGGACCACGAACGTGCCGTCCGGGCCGCTGGTGACCTGGGCCTGGCCCGCGGTCCGGTCGAGTCCCGTGCCGGACAGATCGCCGGGGTCGGAGGTGCTCAGGTAGACCTTCAGCCCCTTCGCCCACTCGGGGCGATCGGCGACGACCTTTCCCTCGATCCGCCCGGCGGGCCGAAGGCGGATCTCACGCTCGGCCGGCTCGCTGGCCATGTCGCGCAGCCGCAATTGCTGCACGCCGGTCGCCCCGGTCATGACCTGGACCGTGTAGAACCCGTCGCGCGGCAGGGCGGGCAGCGCGGCGCGGCCGCTGGCGTCGGTGCTCGCTCGAACGAGCCGCAGCAGGGCGGCCGGAACGAACTCATAGGCCCTGGGCGTCCTGAAGTGATACGGCTCAACCGTCGCACCCACCGCCGGACGGCCATCCGGCCCGATGACCCGGAACGCCGTATCCGTCGCCGGTCCGAGCGTGATGTCGACGGGCTCCGGCTTCTTCTCGGTGAGCGTCTTCCACGCCGTGGCCGCCGCGAGCTGGTGGTCCTCCGCATACGCCCACAGGGTGAAATTCCGCTGACGCAACGGCTGATCCTTCCAGCGAGCCGGCACGGCCAGGGTGTACCGGCCCTGGGGGTCGGCGGTCGCGTGCGGCGTGATTTCGGGCGTGTCGTCGAACCTGGCGGGCAGCCAGACGTCGGCCCCGGCGATCGGCTGGCCCTTCTCATCGAGTACCCGGCCGACGACCGTCGCCGCCGCGGGTTCGGATTGCTGCTGGCCGACGGCCACCCACGCCGCCAGGGCGAGCGAGAACCCGACCAGCAGCCCCATGGCCATTCCGGCCGTCCGCTTCAACCGGGTCCAGAGGAGCGATTTCAGCACGCCCTGCGCCAGCCCGATCGCCGACCCGCCCAGCCCGGCGGCGCGTGCGGCGGCAAAATGCACCGAGGCGCGGGCGGTGGACTCGATCAGCGCCGCCGGAACGGTTGCTACCCCAATCACCGCGGCCTCGGCCGTGTCAATGCCAAGCGCCGCAAGTCCCACGGCCGGCGCCAGGCCGCGGCGGACCAGTCGGTCCTTCAGCCTCGCCCGGCCGCGGCGGAGCCGCGTCTCGATGGTGCGCTCGGCACAGCCCAGGATGCCGGCGGCCTGCTCGTGCGAGCGACCCTCGAGGTAGCAAAGCACGATCGGCGCGCGATAGCGCTCGGGCAGCCGCTCGAGCTCCTCGAGGACCTCGGGCATCGGCTGGGAACGTGGACAATCGTCACGAGGCGGCTCAACGCGTGCCCGCTCGACGAGGTACTGTTCCAGCATCCGCCGCCGGCCCGCGTCGGCCCGTGCCCGCGCCGACACCCGGCACGCGACGCCATACAGCCAGCTCCCCAGCGCGTCGCCCGACCGGATCGTCCCCGCGCGGCGGGCGAGGACCAGGAACGTCGCCTGGAACGCGTCATCCGCATCGTCGCGACCGCCCAGCAGCGACCGGCAGACCGAGCGAACCATCGGCCCATGGCGATCCAGCAGCGCTTCAAACGCCGCCTCGGCTGATTCGCCCGCCAGGAACCGCTCCAGGAGCTGCCGATCGCTCAGACCGACCAGCGTCCCGGTCTCGAACAGTCGATCGATCTGCCTGAGCCCCGCGTTTGTGGGTGTCCGCGCCATGGTCCTCGTGCTCCGCCGGCCCGTGATCGACTTACTCCGCGCTGAACGCGCC
The DNA here is from genome assembly GCA_021818605.1 of Planctomycetota bacterium. Taxonomy (GTDB): domain Bacteria; phylum Planctomycetota; class Planctomycetia; order Isosphaerales; family Isosphaeraceae; genus JAKAUH01. The sequence goes on along the minus strand of JAKAUH010000939.1, from coordinate 327 downwards.
GCCGTGTGATAAGTGCCGGCCGGACGGGCCCGCCCCGTCATTTTTCTTCAATGATCCGCGAGAGAGCTAAGAACCCGGCGGGTTCCGGTGTTTCCAGGGGTAAACGGCTTGTTATTACCCCGGCAAGAAAGCTCCTCACAAACCATTGCGGGACCGGACCGGAAGTCCGTCAGGCTTTCCAGCCTGACGCGGTCGGCCCGGATCGGAAGTAGGTCAGGCTTTCCAGCCTGACGCGGTCGGCCCGGATCGGCCCGGCCCGGATCGGATCGGGCGGAGTCAGGCTGGAAAGCCTGACCTACGTGAGGATCTTTCTCGCCGGGGTAATAC